>CAYWNI010000225.1:0-5543 GCA_964459525.1 uncultured Lentimicrobiaceae bacterium
CTCATAATCCTGAAATTTGTTTACTTTTAATGTCAACCTATTTCAGGACGAGACAATCCAACTTCGAAATTCTTAAATCGTTAATCGGTGTTCGGTGTTCGGTGTTCGGTGTTCGAAAAAGAAATCTCTAACAATCCACGAGCCACGAGCAACGATTCACGAAAAAAGTCGTTTTGTCACGAATGCTCGAATAAACAATTCAATCGCGTCTGCGGGTGTGATGAGGCGTGAATCTAATCTATTGGGCTGGTAATGTGTTTTTTATGATGCTTTTCTGGCATCCGCGTTGCAAACGCGGACGAGAAAACTAAAGTTAAAAGTGAGTTGTCGAGCCACTAGCTACGATTCACGATTCACGACTTGTGGGAAACGAAAAAGGCTGCCTTTTTACAGGACAGCCTTTCATTATTAAGATGATGAAAAATTTAGCTTAAAGGAAATTTAGAACTCTACTTTTTCAGCAATTTGGTTGAAGCAGTATTGTTCTGTGAGTCGGTTAATGTAACAAAATACATCCCGGTGTTCAAGGATGAGGCGTCAATGCTAACAATTCCTTTGCTCACGTTGTGCATGGTGTAAACAGTTTGACCCATCATATTTGTGATCATAATGCTTTTCATGTCGTTGTTCAAATCGATGGTAACCGAAATGGTGCAAGGATTAGGGTACAATTCAATTTGGGTATCCGCTGTGTTGTTCCATATTCCAGAGATAGGATCGGGGCTGTTGGTAATTTGAATATTATCGATGTATATTTCCACGTCTCCGGCTGTTTCAAATGGATCGGAGAAATCGGGCATCAAAGCCACAACGGCATAGTTTCCATCGAGGGTAGAAAAATCAAATACGATATCCTGCCACATGCTGGTTTCGGTTTGCAGATTCATGCTCGGGGTTTCGAGGGTAGGGCTACCTTCGAGCTTAAATTTGATAGGGCTAACCATAGGTTTCCATACCATTACATGAACGTATTTATTGTCGGTGGTACTGACACCTGGATCGCAATTTGCCCAAAATCCACCCCATGGCATGCCACCATTCTCGGTACCACGACGGATAAATTTAAGCACTTTAGAGCTGGTATTAATTCCAGAGGCATCAGGATTGTCGATGACCATAAAGGTTTCTTCTACAGGAAACAGGTCTGGGTTGTCATAATCGCCACTTCCCATAACATGCAAGGTAAGAGGGCCGGTGGTTTCATCTTCAAAATCAGCAATCATGCCAGTAATAGAAGGCTGTTCGTCGTTATACCATACCATAATATCATTGACTCCATCCACTACGGTATAGGTGCGGTTGGGTCCTCCATTGGGGAATTCAGCGAGGTTCCAATCGCCATTGATGCGGAATTTGTATTCAAGAAGTGAACCTACTTCCAGCCCGGCAACGGTGATAGAATAAATTCCGTCTGATTCCATAGTGAGGTGACTGTCAATACCGTCCCAATTATTGAGGCTTCCTGCCACGTCGACAAAATCAACTGCGGGGTCAAAATTACCCAAGGTTGTTTGATACGACATATCAACA
This sequence comes from uncultured Lentimicrobiaceae bacterium, assembly GCA_964459525.1. Taxonomy (GTDB): domain Bacteria; phylum Bacteroidota; class Bacteroidia; order Bacteroidales; family F082; genus UBA6244. Next base: position 1,531 of record CAYWNI010000225.1, read on the forward strand.
GTAAATTTAACTGGAGCAGTTCTAAAAGGAGTTGGATCGGCGCTAAAGAAAATATTGTCGATATAGATGTCTACATCTTCAGCCGTTTCAAATGGATCAGAAAAATCGGGCATTAACGCCATCACACCATAATTGTCTGTTAGGGTAGAGAAATCGAAAACCATATCTACCCAATGGTCGACGCCAGGTTGGGTATTCATACTTGGTGTTTCGAGGGTAGGGTTGCCTTCGAGTTTGAATTTTACAGGACTAACTACTGACTTCCAAACCAATACGTGGGCATATTTATTCACCGTTACATCGATGTTTGGATCTACATTGGCCCAGAATCCACCCCAAGGCATGCCGCCATTATCGGTACCGCGACGGATGAATTTCAAAACTTTGGTACTCAAATTAAGTCCAGAAATATCTGGGTTATCAACCACCATAAAGGTTTCGCTCACCGGATGAATTGTTTCATCATCATATGCGCCAGAACCCATTACATGTAGCGTAAGCGGGCCGGTGGTGCCATCTTCAAAATCTGCTACCATTGCTCCAGCAACAGGCTCTTCATCGTTGAACCACACCAAAATATCATTAGCGCCTGAGGCAACGGTATAGGTACGGTTTGGTCCGCCATTAGGGAATTCAGCAAGGTCCCAATCGCCATTGATACGGAATTTGTATTCAAGCAATGAACCCACTTCTAGGCCATCCACAGTAATAGAATAAATTCCATCTGATTCCATGGTCAAATGGCTGTCGATGCCATCCCATCCATTAAAAGTTCCAGCCACATCTACATAATCTACATCGGGATTAAAATTGCCCATTTCAGTCTGATAGGACATGTTCACGCTAAATTTTACAGCTGCTGTGGTTGGGTTTCCAAAAGGTGTAGGATCGTCATTAAAAAGGATATTGTCGATGTACATATCAACATCTCCAGCCGTTTCAAATGGATCAGAAAAATCAGGCATCAACGACATCACAGCATAGTTGCCTGTAAGGGTTGAGAAATCGAAAACGATGTCGACCCACTCGCTGGCAGCGGATTGGGTGTTCAAACTAGAGGCTTCAAGTGTTGGAGATCCTTCTAATTTAAAATGAAGGGGACTGATGGCTGGTTTCCAAACCAATACGTGGGCATATTTGTTTACCGTCACATCAATGTTTGGGTCTACATTGGCCCAAAAACCACCCCAGGGCATTCCGCCATTGTCGGTACCCCGACGTACGAACTTCAATACTTTGGAGCTCAAATTGAGTCCAGTAGCATCAGGATTATCGACAACCATAAAGGTCTCCGTTACCGGATGAATCAAATCGTTGTCATAATCGCCACAGCCCATTACATGAAGTGTTAGTGGGCCTGTAGTGCCATCTTCAAAATCAGCTACAACTTGAGCTGACAGAAAATTGATGGCCGCAAAAATCATCGCAAAGAATAGTAATTTTCTTTTCATAAGGCAAAAAATTAATTAGTTTATAATAGGATAAGAATACATGTAATTCATTTTTAATCAAATACTATATCATTCTGATTCAACAACCTGGAATTCTGTCTCTAACGTCTGATCAGAGCTTCCTCCTACCATCACTTTAAAAGAACCAGGTTCGCAATAAAATTTTAGGTCGGGATGAAAAAAAGCAAGGTCGTGCATAGAAAGCACAAACTCAAGTTTACGACTTTCGCCGCTACGCAGAAAAACCTTTTGAAACCCTTTAAGTTCCTTCAAAGGACGTGTGATGCTTCCCACCAAATCCTGCACATAAAGCTGAACCACTTCGGCACCATCCACTGGACCTTGGTTGGTTAAAGTTACTTCCACCCTAATGGAGTCATTTTTTGCATAGTTCACCTGATTGGTATTCAGGTCACTGTAAACAAACTTGGTATAGCTTAGTCCATAACCAAAAGGGTAAAGCGGACTGTTGGGCACATCAATGTAACGGCTCACAAATTTAGGATTGCATCCGGGCTCCTGAGGCCGACCCGTATTCTTATGGTTATAATAGATGGGGATCTGCCCCACATTTCTGGGAAAAGTCATGGTAAGCTTTCCCGAGGGATTGTGGTAGCCCAAAAGCACCTCGGCTACCGCATTTCCAGACTCCAAGCCTCCGTGCCATGCTTCGAGGATGGCACTTACATGTTCATTTTCCCATTCCAGAGTTAAAGGACGGCCACTCATAAGAACCAACACAACCGGTTTGCCGGTAGACACCAATGCTTTTAAGAGCTCTTGCTGACGTCCCGGAATAGCAATTTCGGTACGTGAAGAAGCCTCTCCGCTCAAGCCTGCAGGTTCACCTAAAACAGCCACACAGATATCTGCAGACTTGGTAAGCTTAACAGCTTCCGCAATCATCTGGTCATCGGAGCGTGCATCAATGGCCTCATCTCCACTCAGTTGTTCAAGCAAAACAAGATCAGTGAGTAAGTTGCACCCTTTAGCATATTGGATGTTCAAACCAGGAGCCAAATTTCGCAATCCTTCTTTCACACTTACCGCCATATTGGGATCGCCAGCAGCACTCCAACTGCCAATCATTTCTCGTTTGGTGTCGGCCAAAGGACCAATCAGGGCAATTTTTCCTTCTTTTTTCAAAGGAAGTAATTGTTCGCTATTTTTCAATAGAACAATTGAATTGACTGCCATTTCACGGGCAATTTCTCTATTTGCAGGAGTAAGGATCGATTGTTGGGCACGCTCATCGCTAAGATATAAATAAGGATCATCGAACAAACCCAATTTATATTTGGCTTCAAGAATTAGTCGGCAAGCGCGATTTATTACCTCTTCATCAACTTTTTTCTCCTCAAGCAATTGCAGTCCGTAGTCTACAAAACCCTCATCCACCATGTCCATGTCGATGCCGGCGTTCATGGCCAAAGCACTCACATCCTTCAGGTTAGAGCCAACGCCATGTTTAATCAGCTCTTTAACAGCTGTGTAATCTGTTACTACAAAACCATCAAACCCCCATTGCTCGCGAAGCAAATCAGTCATTAGCCAATGGTTGCTGGTGGCCGGAATGCCATTGATTTCATTAAATGAACTCATTACACTACCTACTCCAGCATCAATGGCAGCTTTAAAGGGAGGCAAATATTCATTAAACATCCTGATTTCGCTCATGTCAACGGTATTGTAATCACGGCCAGCCTCGCCGGCACCATAAAGTGCAAAATGTTTTACACAGGCAAGAATGGTGTTGGTGTCGGCGAGATTGTCACCTTGATAGCCTTTAACCATAGCCACAGCAATTTGTGAGCCCAGATAGGGGTCCTCGCCCGACCCTTCAGAAACCCTTCCCCAACGGGGATCACGTGCAACATCTACCATGGGGCTGAACGTCCAGTTAACGCCATCGGCACTGGTTTCGATGGCAGCAATCTGAGCACCTTTTTCAATCAGGTTCATATCCCATGTAGATGACATAGCCAAAGGAATTGGAAAGGTTGTTTTATACCCATGAATAACATCATATCCAAAAATTAGTGGGATGTGTAAACGAGAATTTTCCACTGCCATCTTTTGCAATTTCATCACGGCATTGGGTGTGTAGGTGTTAAAAACGCCACCAACCAAACCTTTATTAATTTTCTCCTCAACTCCCTCGTTTAAAAGTGGGCCAGTAACATCAAAACCAATGGAAAGGAGATTCATTTGACCAATTTTCTCCTGTAATGTCATCTGGCTCATCAGGTTATCGACAAAAAGATTCATCTGGTGATTCTCGTTTTGACAAGGTTCTTTTTTCTGACTTTCACATCCGCTTAAAAACACAGATAGCAAAATCATGTAAAACAAAAAATATTTTTTCTGCATGTTCATAGAACAACGTTTAGTAATTATTAAAACCAAGTTTTTTCAATCCAAGCTGTATTTCCGGAGCAGACATAAACAGATCCCAAAGAAATGCGGTTCGGTAATTTTCAATCATGCACACTATAGGGCCCTGATCGATTGCCAAATAACGCATTGGATACCAATCTTCCTGCTCAGAAAATGCATCGTAGA
>CAYWNI010000226.1:0-5521 GCA_964459525.1 uncultured Lentimicrobiaceae bacterium
CTGGGAAAACAAAACCAAATTCGACATAAAACTGCATCATTTTGACGGAGGAAATCTTCGCAATGCCATTGCACGCGAAGCACAGGCAACCGTTTTGATTCCAAAAGGAAAAGAAAAAGTTTTTACCCAGGCGTTGACCGATTTCCGCCAAATGTCAAAGGCAGAATTTGCAACAAATGAACCCGCTCTTGAAATTACTATTTCTGAGGCTGAAATGGTTGACACCATTATTGACGGTGATTCGTTTTTCTCACTCACCAATGCCATCTATGCATGCCCCCACGGCGTGTTGGCCATGTCGCCAAGCATGGAGAATTTTGTGCAAACCTCCACCAATTTGGCCTCAGTTAAATTTCAGGAAAACGAAATTCAGCTCACCACCAGCCAGCGTAGCTCAGTAGAATCAGAAAAACACGATGCTACAAACATGGTTACATCCGTGTTTAATCTGGCAGGCTGCCGAACAAAAACCTCTGACGGATATCCAGGCTGGAAACCAAATCCACACTCGCCTGTTGTTGATCTTTCTGCCCGCCTGTACAAAGAACTTTTTAGTCAAGAGCCTGAAGTGCTGGCCATACACGCCGGACTTGAATGTGGGCTCATTGGCGACAAATATCCCGAAATGGATATGATTTCATTTGGTCCAACCATCAAAGGAGCACACTCTCCCGATGAACGCTTGGAAATTGAAAGCACCCAAAAATTCTGGGATTTACTCATTGCAATACTAAAACACACACCAAAAAAATAAAGTCCTAAAAATAGATTTCCCAAAGCAGCAGGATAGAATTACAAGAAAACCACTGTTGTTTTTATTAAAATTTGAGGTACTTTTGACAACGTTATGCTAAATAAGCTATGGAAATGGAAATTAATATTCGGTTTTTTAAAATAGTTCTCGTGGTAATAGCTGCCGGAATTTGGATGCTCGTCTTTCAAAATGCCGGCATCATTCCACAAATTGCACCCCAACGCATTGTTGCCGACTCAGCCATACTGGTAACCGGCGAAGTAGATGTACTAAACACTGTTTTTATAAAAGGAGCTGTTGATGCAAACATCGAAAGCATAAACGGATACAGTAAATTTTACAAAGACCCGCGTACCGGAGAATATTATGTGATTCCTTTTACGGATCCCTACCAGTAGCCCCATTTCCAATTAATGAATTGAATTTCTTTATAATACCTTTGTAGACAAATATGTTCAGTATTAATGATGGAAAAGCGTAAGTTTCTCCTATTCGTCACCTGCTTAATTGTACTTATCCGAAGCATATCAGCACAGGACACAAGTATAAATAGTATTAGCATGCAGTTGGCCCGAACCACCGACAGCCTTGAAAAAGTGCATCTGTTAAACAACATGGTAGAGCAACTAAAAACAGTTGACATAGATAAAGCCCTGTATTTCAATAAAAAAGCACTTAAATTAGCCAACCAGATAAAATCGCCAGAAGCCTGTGGTTTAACTAACGAACTGATGGGTGAGCTTTTCGACATTAAAAACAACATCCAGCCATCGATCAACTACTATCTAATATCGGCTAAGATTTTTGAAGAGCAAAACAATCCCGAAAAGCTAAGCACCGTTTATGGAAAACTTGGAATGCTCTATTACCGAAATAATTATGATATAGAACAAACGCTAAACTATTTTAAAAAATCGCTTGAGTTTGCAATCCAAAGCAACAACAGAGAGCTTATTGCAGAAGCCTACAATAAAATTGGAAACATCTTTTTTCAACAAGAAAACATCGAAGAAGCCCATCAATATTACGTAAAAGCATTTGATATCTTTTCGGCAATAAACAACCAAGCAGGCATGGCCAAAACATTGAATAATCTTGGCGAAATAAACAGAACACAAAACGAATTTGAAAAAGCACAATCATATTATCAGCAAAGCCTCGACCTAAACCAACAACTCAATAACTTGAACTGGGTCGCGGTAAACTTCCTCAACATGGGACGTGTTTCGAGCATGCAGGGCAACATTAACCGCTCGTTTGAATACTACGAAAAGAGTCTTGCTATATACAATCAAATAAACAGCAGTGAGGATAAAATAAAGTTACAAATACTTATGGGCAAAGAGTACCTCACAGCAGGCATGTACCAAAAAGCCAAAGCCATGCTCCTTGAAGCCTATAAAAAAGCAATTAACGAACAAAGATGGGATCAGATTAGAGATGCCTCGCAAGGATTAAGCGAACTCTATGAAGCTAATAATGAGGTGGATAAATCATTGTTCTATTTTAAAACCTATGCGCGCTTCAGCGACTCAATTTTACTTAAACAAAAGTCAGATATTACTCTAGAATTGCAATCGCGTTTTTTAAACAGTATTAAAGACAAAGAAATTCAGCTAAAAGATGCTGAAATACTATTACTAAACAACGACAAAGAAATTGACAATTTGAAGTTTAACATGCTGATTTTGATGATAATAATGATCATTATTATCACTACCATTATCGTGATGCGTGGCAGAAGTAGAATAAAAAAAGAACGCCTTTTTCGTGAAAAAGATGCGCTACTTCATCAAAAAACGCAGGAACTAATGCAGTTGGAATTAAAAAATAAAGACAATGATTTAATGAACTTTGCCTTACACTTGGTACAAAAAAATCAAGTTCTGGTTCAGTTAAAATCTGAGTTAAAAAGCATTTCCTCTACAAGTGACAACGAAACCAATCGAAAAATTAAAGAGATGTCGATTCATATTCAGCAAAACTTGCAGATACAGCAAGAAATTGATGAGTTTCAGGCAAAGGTCGACCAAACCTACGATGATTTCTTTAAAAAATTAAAAAACAAGTTTCCATCACTTACAAAAAATGAAGAGCGCCTTTGCGCATTACTGCGACTTAACCTGAGCACCAAAGAAATTGCCACCCTTAACAACACCTCCGTAAAAGCTGTAGAAATGAGCAGATATCGTTTGCGCAAAAAATGCGAGCTCGAAAACAGTGAATGCCTCCCCGAGTACCTTCAAAATATTTAACTCACCATACGTAGCAGTCTACCTTTATATATTAATTTGATTTACAAGTATATAAATATATGCCTGTAGTAGCACTTTTATCTGTAAAGGTTACTAATAACACGCTTGTAGTAGCTGTGTAGAAACTGAAACTGTTTCCACTCTAAACCAAAAGTCTATTTTTGGCTCAGTTTTACCAAACCAAATAACAAGTTTGAGATGGCTGCTACAGAAAACGCAATCGATTTCGATTTAATTAAGAAATGCATATACAACGACCGAAGGGCACAATATGAGTTCTACGAAAAGTATGCTCCAAAACTTTATCCTGTTTGTATTAGATATGCTAAAACCATGATTGATGCCGAAGACATTCTTCAGGAAGGCTTTATTAAAGTGTTTAAGTTTTTAAAAAACTACCGTGGCGAGGGTTCTTTTGATGGATGGCTGCGAAAAATAATGGTTACCACGGCTTTGAACTTTTACAAAAAGAAAAACCTCGTCAATAAAGAAATAGAACCTGAAAACGTACGAAATTTTAACCAGTCAGATCATGATGTTATTTCGCTTATGGCTCATCGCGAATTGTTACAATTAATTCACGAACTCCCACTTGGCTACCGTACAGTGTTTAACCTGAACACCATCGAAGGCTACTCACACAAAGAAATTGGCAAAATGATGCAGATTTCTGTAAACACTTCCAAATCGCAGCTCTCACGTGCCAAGTTTTCGTTGCGTAAACGAATAGAAGGCCTCCTTAACCAAGAATCAGCAGCTTATCAGTCAGCTTCCATGGCAGGTTCTTATTGCTATTAAACACCTTTTTATAATCGGTAGTTATTGGCTTAATTACCGGTAAAAACCTGCCAAATAAAGCACTTTCCCGCTCAATTCATCGGAAAAAGATTCTACCTTTGGGGCTTTAATTTTTGCTAAACCCCTTTTTAATGAGCGCATCGCACAAACAGTCAAAACAAAACACAAAAAAGGAATACCTCCTGTCTATTTCGATAATTGGCGTGCTATTTTTTATCTTCGGATTTGTAACCTGGCTCAACGGCATCCTGATTCCTTATCTTCAAATTGCTTGCGAACTAACTAATTTTCAAGCCCTTTTTGTGACTTTTGCTTTTTACATTTCATACACGGTAATGGCGCTACCCTCATCATGGATATTAAAAAAGACAGGTTTTAAAAGTGGTATGATGGTCGGTTTATTTATTATGGCCATTGGCACGCTATTGTTTATTCCAGCGGCATACACAAGGATGTACAGTCTTTTCCTGCTCGGACTTTTTGTGATGGGGACAGGGTTGGCTATCCTTCAAACTGCGTCAAATCCTTATATCACCATAATTGGCCCCACAGAGTCAGCTGCGCAACGCATTAGCATTATGGGAATTGCCAATAAGGTGGCTGGCATGCTAGCCCCTATAATACTGGCCTATTTTATTCTCCACGATGGCGACACTTTCGTCGCCGAGCTCGAAGGACTAAACGCAACAGAAAAAAACCTACAACTGGACATCCTGTCGCAGCGTGTAATTGTCCCATACCTGTTCATGACCATAGTCTTGGTTATTCTGGGTGTCGGTATTCGCTTTTCGCCATTGCCCGAAATCGAAAACGAGAATGAAGACACAGTTGAAACTACTGGAAACTTAAAAACAAACATCTTTCAGTTTCCAAATCTGGTGTTAGGCGTCATTGCGCTTTTTCTTTATGTAGGTGTTGAAGTTATTGCGGGCGATACCATTATCAGGTATGGCATTTCATTAGGTTTTCCTATAGAACAGGCCAAGCTATTTACCTCATTTACTCTAGCAGGTATGATAGTTGGCTATTTATTAGGCATCGCGCTCATCCCAAAAGTGGTAAGTCAACAAACGGCGTTGGCTATTTCTGCTCTGTTGGGTATTTTACTCAGTATTGCCGTAATTATGGGAAGTCCAATAATATCGGTGGTATCTGTCGCCTTGCTTGGTCTTGCCAATGCGTTGGTTTGGCCTGCGATATGGCCATTAGCCATTCATGGTCTTGGTAAATTTATCAAAACTGGGTCAGCTATGCTAATCATGGCCATTGCGGGTGGCGCGGTACTTCCGTTGCTTTGGGGCAAATTGGCTGATGACTACAGTTTGCAATCGGCATATTGGATCATGATACCCTGTTATCTTTTTATCTTGTTTTACGCCAGAAAATGGCACAAACTCCGCTCTTGGAAATAACGATACTTTTGTACCAGATATTATACTTATGAAAACCATAAATACCGCGTACCTTTCACCTGATGAATGCATTGGCATTCAAATTAACGGTTTAGAACATTGCAAAAAAATCAGCTGCAAGTGGCAGGGAATTAGTGCCTGCGCTGGATTGAACATCATCAAAACCGGAAAAAATAAGCTTGGCTACCGTATCGGTCGTGATGGCTTAATAGCTCATGGATAAGGCTTTTACCAGTACTTAACACCCAGACCACGCATAACTTACAAATCCAACAGGTGGCAAAAATGCGTACTTTTACTGC
>CAYWNI010000227.1:0-5502 GCA_964459525.1 uncultured Lentimicrobiaceae bacterium
TACAACCTAAGAAAACAAAATTCAGAAAGCAGCAAAAAGGTAAGATGAAAGGTAACTCCGGAAGGGGTCATGAGCTTGCTTTTGGAAGTTTCGGTATAAAAACTATGCAAGAAGCTTGGATCACTGGTCGCCAGATAGAAGCTGCTCGTCAAGCTGTTACACGATATATGAAACGTGAAGGTCAGATTTGGATTAGAATTTTCCCAGATAAACCAGTTACGAAAAAGCCTGCAGAGGTACGTATGGGTAAAGGTAAGGGAGCTCCTGAGTATTTCGTTGCTAGAATTACTCCTGGTCGCATTCTCTTTGAAGCCGAAGGTGTACCATTGCATATCGCAAAAGAAGCTATGCGCCTAGCCGCTCAAAAGCTGCCCGTTATTACCAAGTTTGTAGTTAGAAGAGATTATACTGAAGAAAATTAATAGTAAGATGAAACAAGAAGTCGTAAAGGAGTTAAGCACTGCTGACATTATTGAAAGACTTGAGGAAGAGCGTAAGCGTCTGACCCGTCTTAAGCTGAACCATGCAGTTTCGCCTCTGGAAAACCCAAACGAAATTAAGGCTAACCGTAGAGCGATTGCCCGCATGGAAACAGAATTGAGAAGTAGAACTATTGCTGAAAAAATTATAAAGTAATCATACGATGGAAAAAAGAAACCTACGGAAAGAAAGAACCGGCATCGTGGTGAGCAACAAAATGGATAAATCAATTGTTGTGCAGATAGATCGTCGTGTTAAACATCCTGTATACGGCAAATTCATCAAGTTGTCAACAAAATTCATCGCCCACGACGAAAAGAATGATTGCAACATCGGCGATACCGTGCTTATCATGGAAACACGTCCGTTGAGTAAGCATAAGAACTGGAGATTAGTAGAAATCATTGAAAGAGCCAAATAACCATGATACAACAAGAATCAAGAATGGCTGTTGCAGATAACAGCGGAGCGAAAGAAGTACTTTGTATACGTGTGCTCGGTGGAACAAAACGCCGCTATGCCTCCATTGGCGACAAGGTTGTCGTGTCAGTAAAAAGCGCTATACCGTCAGGTAATATTAAAAAAGGCGCTGTGGCAAAGGCTGTTGTGGTAAGAACAAAAAAGGAAATCAGAAGAAATGACGGATCCTATATCCGCTTCGACGACAATGCAGTTGTGCTGCTTAATACCGCCGGCGAAATGATGGGAACCCGTATTTTTGGTCCTGTGGCTCGCGAATTGCGCGAAAAGCAATATATGAAAATTGTATCACTGGCACCAGAAGTGCTTTAACATCGTAGGAGACAAAATTATGGCTAAGCTGCGCATAAAAAAAGGAGACAACGTAAAAGTAATTGCTGGGAATAGCAAGGGCCAAACTGGTCGTATTCTCGTTGTCGACGTAGAAAAAGAAAGAGCTGTTGTGGAAGGTGTTAATCTGGTTAGTAAACACTCAAAACCCAGTGCAAATAATCCGAAAGGTGGCATCCTTAAACAGGAAGCACCTGTGCATGTTTCTAACCTAATGATTCTGGATAAATCTGGAACACCAGCCCGCGTTGGTTATAAGGTAGATGAAAAATCGGGTAAAAAAGTTCGTATCTCAAAAAAAACAGGGGAGGTTATTAAGTAATGAACGATCAACCTAGACTACATAAAAAGTATAATAAGGAAATCATCCCGAACTTAACAAAAGAGTTTAGTTATAAAACGGTGATGCAGGTTCCTAAGCTGTTGAAAATATCCCTTAATCAGGGAATTAGCGCAGCACTTACTGATAAAAAGCTAATCGAAACTGGTGTAACCGAAATGTCTTCTATCACGGGACAAAAGGCTGTACCTACGATTTCAAAGCGCGACGTGAGTAACTTTAAACTCCGTAAGGGCAATGCCATTGGTGTTCGTGTAACTTTGCGTGGAAAGAAAATGTATGAATTTCTCGATAGATTGGTTTCAGTCTCTTTACCCCGTGTTCGTGACTTTAACGGAATTAGCGATAAAGGATTTGATGGCCGTGGTAACTACTCATTTGGCGTTACTGAACAGCTTATTTTTCCTGAAATCGACATCGATAAAGTTAGCAAAATTAACGGAATGGATATTACCATCGTTACATCGGCTGAGTCGGATGCTGAGGCCTTTGCTCTTCTGAAAGAATTTGGATTACCATTTAAAAATCAAAAAAAATAATTACTCATGGCAAAAGAGTCGATGAAAGCGCGTGAGCGTAAAAGACAAAAAATGGTTGAACAGTATGCAGAAAAACGTGCTGCATTAAAACAAGCCGGAGATTATATTGCATTGCAAAAATTGCCCCGTAATGCTTCACCAGTGCGGTTACATAACCGTTGTCAATTGTCTGGCAGACCTAAAGGCTACATGAGACAATTTGGTATCTCACGTATAAATTTCAGGGAGATGGCTCTGGCCGGTCTAATTCCCGGAATCAAAAAAACCAGTTGGTAAATTAACGAATTTAAAAGAATTGTCAGATGATAACCGATCCAATTGCAGACTATTTGACCCGAGTACGGAATGCTGTAGCAGCCAAACATCGTATGGTAGAAGTTCCTGCTTCAAATATGAAGAAGAATATTACCAAAATCCTTTTTGAAAAGGGTTATATCCTAAATTATAAATTTGAGGAAGACCAAGTACAGGGAAATATTAAAATAGCATTGAAATATCACCCTGTTACCAAAATGCCAGCCATTCGTAGTCTGGAGCGGATTTCTAAACCTGGTTTGCGTCAGTACGTAAATTCGGATGAACTACCCCGAGTTATTAATGGCTTAGGAATCGCCATTTTATCTACCTCAAAAGGGGTAATTACCGATAAAGAGGCCCGCAACTTAAACGTGGGTGGCGAAGTAATTTGTTATGTAAGTTAATAGAGGAGAAAGATAAATGTCACGAATAGGAAAATTACCAATTAGTATACCGCAGGGCGTCGAAGTGAAGGTTTCGGACAAAAATCTGGTTACCGTTACGGGGAAACTCGGAGAGCTATATCAATTAATTGATCCTGCCATTGAGGTTACGATAGAGGATAATCAGCTTGTGCTGGGACGTAAAACTGAAGAAATTGACCATAAAGCCAAACATGGACTTTACCGTTCTTTAATTAGTAATATGGTGCAAGGTGTGTCCCAAGGTTATACTGTTGTACAAGAGTTGGTTGGTGTGGGTTACAAGGCCGAAGCGAAGGGGCAGATGCTTGAGCTATCACTTGGCTATTCCCACCATATAATTTTACAACTTCCTCCAGAGGTGAAGGTTGAAACAGTTGCCGAAAGAGGTAAAGTGCCCTTAATAAAACTTTCTTCCTTCGATAAGCAACTGCTAGGACAGGTGGCTGCAAAAATTCGTTCTATGCGTAAGCCTGAACCTTACAAGGGTAAAGGTATTCGCTTCCAGGGCGAAGAGTTAAGGAAAAAAGCGGGTAAAGCAGGCGATAAAAAGTAACATTTTCGATCTAAACAGGTAAAAAAGTTTTATAATGAGTACAAAGAATAAAAAGGCGTCTCGCAGAATACGGATCAAAATGAGAATCCGGAAGACCGTTATCGGGACTTCCGAAAGACCTCGGATGAGCGTGTTTAGAAGTAATAAGCAAATTTATGTTCAGTTGATCGACGACATGTCCGGCCGTAGCTTGGTAGCCGCTTCATCGCATGAAACTGCTGATGCATCTGTAAAGGTTACTAAAACTGAGCAGGCTGCTTTGGTAGGAAAAAAAGTTGCAGAAAAAGCTATAGCCGCAGGATATAATAATGTTGTTTTCGACAGAAACGGATATTTGTATCATGGCAGAATTAAATCATTAGCTGACGCTGCCCGTGAAGGTGGACTTAAATTTTAAAGTATTATGGCAAACGCAAACGTAAAACGTGTAAAATCCAGTGAAATCGAGTTTAAAGACAGACTGGTAAGTATACAAAGGGTAACTAAAGTTACCAAAGGAGGACGTACCTTTAGCTTTTCGGCCATCGTGGTAGTAGGAAACGAAAACGGAGTGGTTGGCTATGGCTTAGGAAAAGCCAAAGAGGTTACCTCTGCTATCGCAAAAGGAATCGATGATGCAAAAAAACATCTCATCAAAGTGCCTGTAATGAAAGGTACACTTCCTCATGAGCAAATTGGGAAATACAGTGGCGCTCGAGTTTATATCCAGCCTGCTGCCCCTGGAACAGGAGTTATTGCTGGTGGTGCCATGCGTGCAGTGCTCGAAAGTGTTGGTGTTACTGATGTATTGGCTAAATCCAAAGGGTCTTCAAACCCGCATTCAGTAGTTAAAGCCACCATCGATGCACTCGCTAAACTTCGCGATCCGTATACAATAGCTCAGGTTAGAGGTGTGGAGTTGGAAACAGTTTTTAACGGATAAAAAAGAATCAGAGCGATGAAAAAAGTTAGGATTACCCAAGTACGCAGCGCGATAAATAGACCTAAAAGACAGAAATTGACTTTGGCTGCCTTAGGTTTGAAAAAATTGCACAATGCAAAAGAGCATGAGGCTACCCCGCAAATACTTGGAATGATAGATAAAGTAAAACACTTACTGAAAGTAGAAGAAATTTAATAGTTAAGACAATGGATTTAAGTAATCTTAAACCTGCAAAGGGTTCTGTTAAAAACGCAAAAAGGATTGGGAGAGGACAAGGTTCCGGACGTGGTGGTACTTCTACTAAAGGCCATAAAGGTGCCCAGTCCAGATCGGGCTATAAAACCAAACCTGGATTCGAGGGAGGTCAAATGCCACTCTATCGACGGGTGCCTAAATTTGGTTTTAAAAATATCAACAGAAAAGAGTATAAGGGCATTAACATAGAATTGCTCCAAAAACTCGCTGACGAAAAGGGTCTAACTGCTATTGATCAACAAGTTTTGGTTGATAATGGCTTTGCCCAGAAGAAAGACCTGATCAAAATATTAGGAATGGGTGAGCTAAAAGCCAAACTTGATGTAACGGCACATGGTTTCACCAAAACTGCCATCGCAGCTATCGAAACCAATGGTGGAACCGTTACAAAAATCTAAGATTGAATGAAAAAATTATTAGAAACCTTACGGAACATTAATAAGATTGAGGAATTAAGAAGCCGCATTCTTTATACATTGGGGATTATTTTAATCTACCGTCTGGGTTCATATATCACCTTGCCTGGTGTTGATCCAAATATGCTGGCAAACTTGCAAAGTCAAGGCAGCAGTGGATTGATGGGGCTGTTGAATATGTTCTCGGGAGGTGCTTTCTCTAATGCATCTATTTTCGCTTTGGGCATAATGCCGTATATCTCAGCATCTATTGTTATTCAGCTTTTAGGTATGGCTATTCCATACTTCCAGCGATTGCAACGTGAAGGAGAAAGTGGACGTAGAAAAATTAATCAAATTACACGTTACCTTACTGTAATTATTGTGGCTTTGCAGGCTCCAGGGTATATCGCTAATATCGTGTCTCAATTACCTGCCGAAGCTATTACACCTTTTAGTGCTGCTGTAACAACACCGCCAGTGTTT
>CAYWNI010000228.1:0-5496 GCA_964459525.1 uncultured Lentimicrobiaceae bacterium
AAAAACAATAATAATAAAAAAAAAGCTAAGAGTGACACTAAAATGATTACATCCGACTTATATTGACATATGATAAACATAATTGTTATTATACAAATTATATCGTTGAGCGGTGTCGAAGGGAAAATGTTTCGTCCTATGGCGCTTACCTTTAGCTTTGCACTAATAGGTGCTATGATATTATGCTTCACCTATGTTCCTGTGGCTTCTGCCATGTTTTTAAGACCACAAAAAAAATCACGTCGCAATATTTCTGAACGGTTGATGAATTTTATTCATTCGCTTTATGCACCTTCAATTGAGTTGGCCATGCGCTATAAAAAGATGGTGCTTGGTGGATCGTTAATCTTACTTCTTTTTTCTGTTTATATTTACAACACCATGGGTGGTGAGTTTGTTCCTGTTCTTGACGAAGGCGATTTTGTGATTCAACCTGTGTTGAAAACAGGTACTTCGTTAGGTGCAACGATAGAAATGACAACACGTATCGAGAAAATTCTTCTCGATAATTTCCCAGAAGTTGAACAGGTGGTTAGTCGTATTGGTGCTGCCGAGGTGCCCACCGATCCCATGTCGATGGAAGAAAGCGATATTATTATCAAGCTTAAACCCAAAAGCGAGTGGGTTTCTGCCAAAAACAAAAATGAATTGGCAGAAAAATTTGTGGAGGCGTTGTCGGTAATTCCAGGAGTGGAATACGAATTTACACAACCCATCGAAATGCGTTTTAACGAGTTGATTACAGGTGTTCGTGCCGATATAGCCATTAAGGTTTTTGGGGAAGATTTAGAAGTGCTCAATCGTAAAGGCAATGAGATTAAAGCAATTGTTGAAGGTGTGCCAGGAGCTTCAGATGTTATCCTTGAAAAAACAGCTGGATTACCACAAATGACTGTTTCCTACAACCGACAACAAATTGCCAAGTATGGGTTGACAATCAAGGAGCTAAATGACATGATCAGGATTGGATTTGCCGGAACAGTAACCGGTAGCGTGTTTGAGGGCGAAAAGCGATTTGACCTTGTGGTGCGTTTTGATGGCAGTGACAGGAAAAATATAAAAGATATTGAAGACCTTCGTATTTCCCTTCCAAATGGTAGGCAAATTCCCATTACAGAGGTAGCCAATGTGGCTTATACACAAGGCCCAGCCAAAATTTCGCGCGACGATACCAAACGTAGAATAGTGGTAGGTGTTAATGTAAGAAACCGAGACTTGCAGTCGGTTGTGGAGGATATAAAAATAAGAATTGATCAGCATATAAAGCTGCCCCCAGGTTATTATATTGACTACGGCGGCCAATACGAGAACCTGCAAAGCGCAGGTAAACGTCTCAAATTGGCTGTTCCAATTGCTCTTTTGCTCATTTTCATCTTTCTGCATTTTGCATTCAAGAGTTTTAGGCAGGCCTTGATGATTTTCTCCGCCATTCCTCTTTCTGCTGTCGGTGGAGTTTTGCTGTTGTGGATACGTGGGCTTCCATTTAGTATCTCCGCAGGTGTTGGGTTTATTGCACTTTTTGGTATTGCCGTCCTCAATGGCATTGTTTTAATTGAGCATTTTAAAGACCTAAAATCAAAAGGGGTGACTGATGTGCAAGAACAGGTAATATTAGCCGCTAAACAACGTCTTCGCCCAGTATTGCTTACTGCCGCTGCGGCGGCCATGGGGTTTTTACCTATGGCAATATCTACTTCAGCGGGAGCCGAAGTGCAACGTCCTCTGGCTACGGTGGTTATAGGCGGACTAATTAGCGCTACTTTTCTTACTATGATCGTGCTTCCCGTTTTGTTTGTTGTCGTCGATAAGTTTAAATTCTCTTTTTTAAGGTCTTCACGCAACAAAATCGCTGGACTCCTTATTTTATTTTTTATTGTTGGCTCATTAAATGCACAAAACAAAGAGCTCAAACTCGAACAAGCCATTGATTTAGCACTGGCTAACAACCTTGAATACCAGGCTGCCTTGCTGGAAGCCGAGCACAGCAAAAAACTGATTGGGACTTCATTCGATTTGGACAAAACCGGGATATATTACAACTATGATCAAAGCAATATTGCAGCCAACGATTTGCCTCTGAGTATATTCGGAATAACACAGGATTTTGAATTTCCTACGATCTACAACCGACAAAAGCGGGTTGGTAAGGCCGAATATAGCATGAAACTTACCCAAACAGAGATTGTTGAACGAGACATATCAAACCGTGTTGCACAACAATTTAACCTCGTTGTTTACCTGCAAAACAAGCTGTTTTTATATAGTTACCTCGATAGTTTGTATCAGCATTTTTCGGTGGCAGCTGAACGCCGGTATGAACTTGGTGAAACAAACTACCTTGAAACACTGACGGCCAAATCGAAACGAAATCAGCTCCTAACCAATTTATCGCAGTTAAAACTGGAGTCCGAAGCAGCTTTGTCAGAATTGGCTGCCATTATTCAGGTCGATTCAATATTTGATATTTCCATCAGGACATTAATACCACAACTACTCGACACAAGCAACTGGTCTGCCGTTCCAGGTTCTGATTTAATGGTACGGCAGTCAGAAGTTATGGCCGAACAAATACGGCTGGAGAAAAGTAGGTTTCTGCCGGGCTTTCAACTCGAATATTTTCTAAGTACCAACGATGGTCCCAAAAGCAAAAGCTACAATGCTTACCAAATAGGAGTTTCCTTGCCGCTCTGGTTTAAGCCTCAACAAAATCGGGTTGCAGCTTCGCGTATTCAACATGATATTGCTTTAAATATGGCAAATGATTACAACATACGCTTGCATTATCGCAAAAAACAGTTGTTGTCGTCATTAAAAAAACATGAAGAAGCAGTAACCTATTACCAGATGACAGGAAAAAAACTCGCCACCGAAATTACCAGAATGGCGGAAAAAGCCTATTACAATGGAGAAATTGACTACTTTCAGTACATCCAAAGTCTTGAAAATGCTACTTCCATCGCAATGGACTACCTAGACAATCTTGTTCAGTACAATACCATCATTTACGAAATAAAATACCTGAATCTTTAACTAATTACAAATCGGCATGACAACAAAATATATTATTTTACCTCTGTTTTTTCTATTTCTTGGTATTGCTGGTTGCGACACAAAAGATGCACCAGCTAAGGAAGACCCCACAGAAACTACAACTTCTGACGAAAATATCATTTCACTTACACGCGAACAGTATGCACACTCGGGCATTGTTCTGGGCATTTTGCAAAAGGAAAGTATTTATGAAACCATCACCACAACGGGTTTTTTAAATGTACCACAAGAAAACAGGGTGATAATCAGTTCTTACATGGGTGGCTATATTTCAGCAACACCGCTTCTCCCAGGCGATTATGTTAAAAAAGGGCAGTTCTTATTAAGCCTAAGCAATCCTGAAATTATTACCCTGGAGCAGGATTACCTGATTGCAAAACAAAGCCTGACGTATTTAAAGACAGTGTATGAGCGACAACAAATTCTGTCAGAAGAAAAAATATCCTCAAAAGATACTTTTTTGGCTGCCGAAATGGAGTATTTTAACATGCTGGCTTCGTGCAAATCATTGGAACAACGACTCATCCTCAATCAAATCAACCCGAAACGTTTGAGTACTGAAAATATCTCGCCAATCGTAAGTTTATATTCGCCTATCGATGGTGTTCTTGTAAGAGTAGAAGCTGTTCAAGGGCAGATGGCACCTCCAGGACAGGAATTGTTTGAAATTGTAAATACTGATCATTTTCATCTGGAAATGAAAGTATTTGAGCGCGATGCTGCCACCATCAAAGCTGGTCAGAAGCTAAAGTTTATTATACCAGATACCCCATATGGGGTTTATACCGGTGAGGTTTTTCTTGTGGGCAAGGCCATAAATCGCAATGATAGGACGGTGGATATTCATGCGCATATAAACAAAAACCAAACTTTACCTAATCTGTACGGTTTGTTTGTAGAGGCCGATATTATATCCGATGAGCGAGAAGGAATTTGTGTTCCCGGTGATGCGCTGGTCGACTCTGATGGCAAGCATTACCTTCTGGTTAAAATAAATGAAACAGAAGATCAGATAGATTTTGAGCGTATTGTGGTAAACACTGGTTTTATGACGGACACATACACAGAGATTTTGCCTCCTGGTCCTTCAATGATTGGCAATCGACAGTTTATCGTAAAAGGGGCGTATGGTTTAATACCAGATTAGCGATGCACTAAAGGAGTTCAAAGTCCTCCTTGCTAGCACCACAAACCGGACACATCCAATCGTCAGGTATATCCTCAAATGCCGTTCCGGGTGCAATGCCACCATCAGGATCGCCTTCTTCTGGATCGTAAATATGATCACAAACCAGACATTTGTACTTTGGCTTTAAACTTGTTGATGCAGGTGGTGGTGGAGTTGTTTTGGTTTCTTCTGGTTTGATATAAGTTGGAGCGTTTTTTGGCGCTTTCCCCTTTTTCACATTTCTGTAAAAAGCATAGGTTAAAGGTTCTTTTTTTTCATCAAGAAGATCATTGGCAACGATTTCGCCAATAAACACCACATGCGATCCCACGTCAAACTGACTTACAAGTCGACATTCAAACCACGCGATACAGTCCTGCGTAAGTATAGGAACTCCGGTTTTTCCTTTAATATGTTTTGCTTTTTCAAATTTTTCGGTATCCTTTCCGCTTTTGTAGCCAAACAGTCCGATTAATTCAGAAGAAGCCTGTTCTTCAAGTATAGAAATTGAAAATAACTTAGACTGCTCAATCAGGTGGGTGGTAAAATTATCCTTATTGCACGAAATAGCAATCTGTGGAGGTTCGGCAGTTACCTGAAATGCGGTGTTGGCAACATATCCATTTTTTCGTCCATTGGCTTCACTGCTTATAACATAAAGCCCGTAACTGATTTTGAAAAAAGCTTCAGTATTCATATAATTTGGTTTTTTTCAAATGTAGTATTTTTTTTGCTATCGGCAGGTTTGCCTTTAACTTTTGATCAATAAGAAATTTATTACTAGAACTGCCGTTAATAAGATAAGCTTGATGCGGAAATTATTGCTTATTGCTTAACGACATTTGGGAGGCCAGTTTGGGAGCATTTGTCTTCTATGTCAGGTTGATCTGTCGAACAAATTTTTCAGGTTGGTAAGGGCTTTGGTACTTTACTAGCCGTACTTTTTTGTTGTTTTCGAAACAAATTGGGCAATGATGCATTTTTACGGGAAATATATAATCGCATTCGCGACAATGGTAATAATTTATTGTTGTGGCTTTTTTTCGTTGTTTAAGAAGAACAATAAAGCCAGCCAAAGGTGTTAGCAGTAAGCTGATAATAAATATTTTTACGCCTTCTGATCTGCTGTCAATCCCTGCAATTGTAAGTATAAACGTTACAACTAAATAAATGACTATGACATAAATTAACATAATATGGGCATTTGGTCTTATTCCATCCAAAATTTAGACCAAATACCATAACAATCTATAGATAAAATATTTATGGAGTAATTT
>CAYWNI010000229.1:0-5476 GCA_964459525.1 uncultured Lentimicrobiaceae bacterium
TAAGTTTAAAAGTGCTGTCACCTATGATTTCGCAGAAAAAATCGGACAAGTTGCAGGCCGTGATTTACACTGGTATTTCGATGCATGGCTAGAGCAGCCTAACCATCCGGTTTATGCCAACGAATATTATTTTGTTGAAAAACCATCCGGTAGCTGGGAGGTGCATTTTAGCACAAGTCAGGTGCAGCTCGATAATACATTTTTCCCCATGGACTTGGAGTTACAGGTGTTTTTCTTCGATTTAAGCGACACCGTGTTCAGGGTTCATAACAGTGAAAACAACCAGCATTTTGTTTTTGAAGTGCGAGCGGAGCCTGGCATGCTTTATTTTGACGTCAACAACGATATTGTTCTTAAGATGGCTTCCACAGTTCTGGCTTTGCCCGAAACTGTTGGGTCTAATGGTAAACTCTTAGAGGCTTTTCCCAATCCTGCCAGCAGCGAAATTACTTTTGTGATGGGGAAACAAGTATCTGGTGCAACGGAGTTTTTCTGTTACAACATGAGCGGACAGCAGGTTTATGCAACTTCGGGCAATAACACTTCGCTTACGATTGCTGTAAACGACTGGAAACCGGGCGTGTATCAGGCTGTGTGGGTAGAAGGAGGTGAAAAGTCGACCTGCCGTTTTATCGTTACCAGATAATGCCAAATTGTATTTGTTATTCTGTTCTAGAAATTCTGGTGCTGTAAGTCATTGATCTGGTTGGCAAAAAGGCATATCTGTGCTTTTATCACCGTAAAGGTCGGTTTCTGGTTTTCATTGCAAAGAATATTGCATTAATTTTGCACGACAATTCTTGCCCATGCACGACCACGAAAAGTATCTGAAACTTGAGATTCCAAAGCGCTTTTATTCTGATTCTGAAGGCGAACCCTTTAAGCAATGTCAGGTTTGTGGTCAATCGCTGCTAGCACCAGGTGTAAATTATGTGGTTGAGAAGGCCATGAAAAACTACGCTGGTTATCCTTTTGCTTCAACCATTTATGAGCTGGCAATTTGTGTCGAATGTCACCAGAAAGTGCAAAAAGGTATGTCCGAAGAATCCCTAAAAAACCTTCAGCAGTATTACCAGTCGGTGATGGAGAAAAAGGGGCAACACCAGGTTTTTATCGACATGCGTACTTTCGATCTCGACGACTGGCTTTCGCGTTGCTTTTTTAAAGGAGGAAACATTAGCGAAATGGCAGAATACCAGATGGTAGCCCAGTTTGAAGGCGATAAAATGCTGATGACCACGCCGCCGCTAATTATTGGATCTGACGCTATGAATGAAATGTCGTCTTTGTTATCAGAAAAAACCATCGACGACATGAATGATTTCAGAACCCGGTTTATGGGCCCCTCACCGGAAATTGAAGAGCTGATCTATGGCAAAAAGCTTTTGTTGCTATAATTTAACAATTCTTTATGATTTTTTTTGAAATATTCTGAAAGCTCAACCGTTACCTTTGTGAAAAAAAAACAAACCAATGAAGCGAACGCTTTTTTTAATCGTATTTCTTCTCACAGTGGGTTATATGGCAATGCGCGGCCAGCAAACCAATAAAAACAACATACAAATGGACAATAACGCAACTAAATTAGCCACTTTTGGTACTGGATGTTTCTGGTGCTCCGAGGCTATTTTCGATCAACTTAAAGGGGTTGAAGCTGCCACGCCCGGATACAGTGGCGGTTCGGTTAGTAGCCCTACTTACAAGGAGGTTTGTACCGGCGAAACCGGTCATGCCGAGGTGATCCAGATTATTTACAATCCTAACGTTATCACCTACAAAGAGTTACTTGAGGTTTTCTGGAAAACACATGACCCTACCACCTTAAACCGTCAGGGTGCTGACGTAGGAACCCAATACAGGTCTGTGATTTTTTATCATGATGCCGACCAAGAGAAAGAAGCTCGGTCGTACAAAAAAGCGCTTGATGAGGCGGGTATTTGGAGCAATCCCATTGTTACCGAAATTTCACCCGCTGTTGTTTTTTATCCTGCCGAAGATTACCACAACGATTATTACGCCAACAATCCGGCCAACGGCTATTGTAATTTCGTGATTACACCTAAGATAGAAAAGTTTAAAAAGGTGTTTTCTGAAAAGCTAAAATAGCCAAGCGGCATTTTGTTAGGCAAAAAAAAGGCTGTCATTTTAAAAAATGACAGCCTTTTTTGTGTGCGTTAAAACTATTCTTTTACAGGAGTAGTTTCTTCTGTTGCTTCCTCTGCGGCTGCAGTTTCCTCGGTGGCTACAGGTTCTTCTGCTGCTACAGTTTCTTCTGCTGCTACAGTTTCTTCTGCTGCTACAGTTTCTTCTGCAGCTTCAGCAGCTTCTTCTTCAACTTCACCTTTGGCAGCTCTTGCAGCTTTAACCTGGGCTTCGATTTCAGCGGCTTTTTGCTTAGCAATTTCAGCGGCACGCGCTTCATTTACTTTGGCCTCTGCTTCCAGTCTGGCTTTGCGCTGGGCTCTGGTTTCATCACCGATAGCAGCAATCTGTGCTACTCTCTTAGCGTCTTTTTCTTTTTTCCATGCTTCAAATTTAACTTCAGCCTCGGCTTCGGTTAAAGCACCTTTGATCACCCCTTTGGCAAGGTGGTTTCTGTACAACACTCCTTCGTAAGAAAGTATTGAACGAACGGTGTCAGTTGGCTGTGCGCCATTCTGCAACCATCTTAGGGCTTTGTCAACATCTAGGTTGATTTCAGCAGGGTGTACAATCGGATTGTAAGTGCCAATCTTCTCAATAAATTTTCCATCTCGTGGTGCACGACCATCCGCAACGACGATATGGTAATAGGCAGAACCTTTTTTACCATGTCTCGATAATCTCATCTTAGCTGGCATAACTAATTAATTTTTAAATGAATAAATGTGTTTTTAAAAACGGCTGCAAAGGTGCGAACTTTTTTTTGATTTAAAAAGCTTTTTTTGCTCTTTTTCCTATTTCAATAACCTGGTTTTGTTCACTCTGGCAGCTATTTTTTTGGCTTTGCATCAGTCTGTTGCAATCTTTCATCACTTTTTTGTTAAAAATAGCACCCAAAGTTATCAACATTAAGGGGGCTATTATTCATTTTATTTAACTTTGTGAAATTCTCAGAATATATTTAAAGAATTAGTAATCAATTGTATAATAGATGGCTTGTGTGTAATGTCTTGTTTTTCACAAACAGCTTTTCCATCAAGTAAAATCACAAATCAACCGCATGTTTTTAATATTCGATACCGAAACAACCGGACTTCCACAAAGTTATGATGCGCCCTTAACTGATTTTGAAAACTGGCCACGTATGATTCAGTTGGCTTGGCAGCTTCACGATGAACATGGTAATTTAACCGAAGCCCAAAGCTTCATCATTAAGCCCGAAGGTTTTGTTATTCCGCGTGGCTCCGAAAAAATACATGGAATATCTACTGAACGTGCTCAACGTGAAGGCGTTTCCTTGGTAGATGTGCTTGATAAATTTAATGAAGTGCTTACAAAAGCACAAATTGTTTCAGGCCACAATATCGAGTTCGACAACAGTATTTTGGGTTGTGAAATGTTGCGTAAAGAACGTAAAACCACCCTTTTCGACCTGACAATTGTCGATACAAAAGACACTTCTACCGAATATTGTGCTTTGCCCGGTGGACGAGGTGGTAAGTTCAAATGGCCCACGCTCGAGGAATTGTATTTTAAACTGTTTAATGAGCGTTTTGACGCTGCACATAATGCTTCCGCCGATGTTCAGGCTACAGCCCGTTGCTTGTTTGAGCTGATTCGCATTCGTATTATAACTGCAGATGATCTTAAACTGTCGACTGAATTTGTTGAGGAATTTATCCGAAAAAATCCAGAAACGATCAAATCAGTCGGATTGGCGTTTGATGCTTTTCATGAAGAAGATTTGTTTGCTACCAAAGGCATAGATCAGGTGCAACTTGAAAGCCAGATACCTATTGCCGAAGAGGTTAGCTTTACCCATCTTCATGTACACACCCAATTTTCAGTGTTGGACGGACTAGCCGACATTGATAAAATGGTGGCGAAAGCCAAAAATGATGGGATGAAAGCCATCGCCATCACCGATCACGGGTACATGTTTGGTGTTAAAAAGTTTCACGATGCGGCTACCAAAGCGGGATTGAAGCCAATTATTGGCTGCGAAACTTACGTCGCCAGGCGTGCCATGAACCTCAAAGAAAACAAAGGAGACGGCTCAGGATGGCATTTGATTTTGTTGGCAAAGAATAGAATAGGATACGACAATCTGGTTAAATTGGTGTCACTGGCCAGCACCGAAGGTTTCTACTACCGTCCGCGTATCGACAAAGAATTGCTGAAGCAATATAGCGAGGGTTTAATTGCGTTAACAGCTTGCTTGGGTGGTGAAATTCCTGATAAAATAATCAATCAAGGTGCTGAAAAAGCAGAAGAAGCACTGCTGGAATACAAGGAAATCTTTGGTGATGACCTCTACTTGGAAGTCATGCGCCATCCGACTGGCGATCCTGAAAAGGACAGAAAACTATTTGATGATCAGCAATATGTGATTGATGCCATGAAAGGTTTTTCCGAAAAGCACGGCGTAAAACTTGTTGCTACCAATGATGTGCATTTTATTCAGGAAGAAGATGCCGGGGCACACGACAGGTTGATTTGTATTGGCACAGCCAAAGACCTCGACGATCCTAACAGGATGCGCTATTCGAGGCAGGAGTGGTTTAAAACCAGTAAGGAAATGGCCACGCTTTTTGCCGATATTCCTGATTCGCTAAAAAACACGAATGAGGTTGTCGACAAAATCGAAGTTTTTCCGCTGAATCATGTTCCCATTATGCCGGAGTTCGTTATTCCAGAGCCATTTAATACTGCCGATGACTACCTGCGTCACATCACTTATGAAGGGGCTAAGTGGCGGTATGGTGAGCTTGCCGCAGAGGTTACAGAGCGTATTGATTTCGAGCTGGAAACCATTAAAAACATGGGTTTCCCCGATTATTTTCTCATCGTCTGGGATTTTCTAAAAGCCGCTCGCGACATGGGTGTTTGGGTTGGGCCGGGGAGGGGTAGTGCTGCCGGCTCGGTGGTTTCGTATGCATTGCGCATTACTGACATCGATCCGCTCAAGTATGATTTGCTTTTTGAACGGTTTCTCAACCCCGACCGTATTTCAATGCCTGATATTGATATAGACTTTGATGATGATGGCCGCGACAAAATATTACAATGGGTGCGCGACAAATACGGTAGTCGCCGCGTAGCTCACCTAATTACCTTTGGCACCATGGCTGCAAAAATGGCTATCCGCGATGTGGCACGTGTGCAGCAACTCCCGTTATCCGAAGCTGATCGGCTGGCCAAAATGGTTCCTGAAACTCCCGGTATTTCGCTTAATAAAGCCATGAAAGAAGTACCCGAGTTAAAAGCAGAACTTGACAAAGGCAAACCCGAAGTTTCTTCTGTTTTAGCCAATGCCATCACACTCGAAGGTTCA
>CAYWNI010000230.1:0-5456 GCA_964459525.1 uncultured Lentimicrobiaceae bacterium
GTAGGTAACACGGTATAAAAGCCATAGAAATAACGGCTCTTATACTAAACGTTATCCCCTATCACCTTCAACATACACCCTACCTTTTTGTAAGAACAAAGCAAAGTCGCTTTCCGGAAAGGGAAAGTTAATGTTGGTACGTTTGCCGTAGTATTTTGATGGGTCCATTTCGGAGTGTATTAAAAAGGGTAAGTTGATTATTAAATGGTCGTGGTTGTAAAAATCGGATAAGGTGGCTCGCTTCCATCCTGGAGGTAGTTCCGGGTAAAAATAGTCGCCATCGGTGGTTTGTTGAATTTGCATTTTTTTTATTTTATTTCAAAAGGTGACACTATATGGGGACGATGTGGGACAACAGGGACTACAAACCACGTTGTCAGGCAATTAAGGTCTATTATTGGAACTATCTCATTTTTTGAAAAACTAACGAGCCTATGTGAGCCTACAAGAGACTAACTGAAACTATACAAATAATCACTTAATAATCTTTAAATCACATATATAGTCCTTGTAGTCCCACATAGTCCCTGTTTATTCGCTCAGAATGGAACGCATAGATATTTTACTATTTATAGGTTAAAATGGTAAATCATCCTGAATTTCGCCAATCCCGTCCAATGCTTCTGATTTTGTTTCGGGATTAATTTTAGTCCAATCGGTGGTACCTCCTAAAATTGGCATGGCGTTTTTTTCTTCGTCGCTCATTTTATCAAGTACCTCTTTTGGCAAACTTTGTTTGATAAGGTGGGTTTGTTTATCCTCCTTAATTTCTTTTTTCTCCCAGCCTACTAAATCGAGGTACACGCCTTTTTCGCTTTTGTACAATCTGTTTTCGGCTATGGGGATAATAATACATTCAACTTCGCCAGATTTTCCCTTTAGGGTTTTAATGGCCGATTTGAGTTTGGTTAAATTAATTTTGTGTGTGTGCATGGTGTTAATATTTAATGGTTTTTAAAATGGTAAATTATCGTCTTTAGCTTTAATGGTATTTAGTTCCATTTCTTGCTGTTTTACTTTATGTCCGTTGGTTGATTCGTTAACCGATGGCGCTGGTGTGGCTGTGTTATATGGATTACGATCTTCAATATCGTATCGTTCGAGATTGACAATTTTTTCGAGCTGATCGTAATCGAAACAAAAGGCTGTGGTGATTTGTGTTTTCTCAACTAATATTCCCTCCGATGGTAGGTAGTCTTTACGAGAAAACCGGCACGATTTTTCAACACCCAAAAAATGTTTGTTGGTGAGTAAATAATGCTGGAGGCTGTCTTTAGGTAAAGGCTTATCGCCACTGCGCCTAATTTGTTCGCTGTATAATTTAGCAATGGCGTTAAACTTGAATTTTAAAACACGTTTTCCTGATTCAAATGTTAATTCACGGTTTTTTGTTTTTAATGATGTTGTCATTTTAATTTGGAAATGCCAATCATCAATCAATATATTATCATCGAACATGGCTTCGAGCAAGTTCCAAAAAACGCCAATTTCGTCGCTTTGGTTTATCTGTCGATTGTGGTCGCGGGTAACCTGTAAACCATGCGCCATAAGCTGCTCGGTTGTCCACGAAAATTCAAAACGAGGTTCAAGCGTTTTAAAGGCGGCAATTACGGTGGCCATGTTGCGCAACAAACGGTCGTTTATATCTTCCCCCTTTGTGGCTTCCCCCATGGTTTTCATTACGCTATCGTAACTAATTTTATAGTTATCAGTAAAATATTTGCGAACGCTTAAAAACTCCATGGTAAGATGTGGAAGGCCATCGCGTTCCATATTTTGCAGGCGTTCAAAATCGTCTTTCTGTTTTTTGGTTAATCCTTCTTTGGTAAGAAATTGCAAAAACAACATACGGCTACTCAACGCCACGTCGATGGTGGGCATTTCCTGACCAGCCACAATAACGCCCTGGTTAACTTCGGTGGTTTCCTTTTTACCTCCTTTGTCCATATTTAATCGGCTGCGGCCAATGGCGTTGTAAATGGATTTGAGGGTTTCAATTTTATCGTACTCAAGGCTGTTTTTGTATTCATCCACAAAAGCAATGGCGTTGCGAAACATTTCGAGGTGCTTGGCCAGTCCGGGCTTGGTACCGTTGTGTATGTTGTACTCGGTTTGCTTTTTGCCAAAAAGCGACAAAAGCGAATAAGCCAGCGTGTTTTTACCGGAACCCTTTTGTCCGAACAGGTTTAAAAGCGGAAAGTTATCGTTTAGGTAAAGGATATGATCACGAAAAACCACCGCCAAATACCAAGCAAACGCCACCATGGCATTGGGACCATGCACCTGAAGGTATAAGTCCATCCATGTTTTAAGTGCCAGGGGCGATTTGCGGTACATGAATTTACGTTCGTCCAAAAAAATAGACTTATCGCTTATGTAAATTTTACTGAATGCCGGAATAAAATAATCCTGTTCGTTGTGGCGAACCACGCCATACTCGTCAATTTCTTCAAAAACTCCTTCTTCGGTAGCCATGCCATTAGCCCATGCCCAAAAACCTTCCTTTTGCCACCCCAAATTTTTAACTTCAACGCAGGTGCGGGTTTCTTCGTAAAGCTTAAGCTTGAGCTTTTGAAAGTTCGACATCTGTCCCCAGAACATAAAGTTGCCTTTACTTTCTACATTGCGCTGGAAACCCTGTAGCGAAGTCATTTCGTTCATGTCAAGGTTTACTACTACGCGATAACCGTGTTCGTTAACCAGCTCGTAAATACGTTTGCTATCGATTATGCTATCGATATGAAAAACGGGTTTCATTGCGAAGTTGGAAAGCTTTTCGGGTCCTGATTTTGTATTGAAATGATAGGCGTTGTGGTCGATATAAAAGCCCCATTTATCGTATTCGTTGGCATCAACATCAGCCGGAATGTTACGTTTTTTATCTTCGGGTTTAATGTTACGCGCTTCGAGTTCCTTTAGCCTGTCGGCGAACAGCTTACCTTTTATTTTGCTTTGCTTGGTAAAAGTTTCGAGGTACAATTGCTGCTTGGTACTCGAAAGCGGAAAAAGCAAGTCGCAAATTTTATTAATTGCATCGTTTTTTAGGCTGGGATCGTCGCCAATGTTGGTAAAAAGTTTGGTGGCGTAATGGTGTAGGAAATCTTTTTTATTTTCATTCATCCAATCGTTAAACTGGGATTCGTCCTTGAAAAAGCTATCAGGATCTTCGCCATCGGGCAAAATAGCAGCATAAGGAATAATACCTTTTTCAACTAATTTTTGTCCGTTTTTAATCAATGCTTTTTGTCCGGCAGTATCGCCATCGTAAAGCAAGGTTATTTTTTCGGCAAACTTTTGCAGCAACAAAATTTGACCATCAGCCAAAGCAGTACCTGAAGGAGCCACCACATTATTAATTCCAATTTCGTGCAAATGAATGGCATCGGGATTACCTTCGACAATAATAGCCGATTTAGTGCGGATAATTGGCTGAATGGCTAGGTTTAGGCCATAAAGCACCTTGCTTTTTTTATAGGTAAGCGTATCGCTTAGGTTTATGTATTTGGCTTGTTTGTCGTCGCCAGGCATGGCACGACCGCTAAAGCTTATGATGTTGTTGTATTGATCGAAAACAGGAAAAATAATTCTGTTTTGAAAAAAATCGTACACCTTTTGGTTTTTACTGCTTCGCTTAACAAGGCCAGAACTAATCAAAAAATCATCATCAAGCCCCTGAGCTATAAACCAATGATATAGTTTTTGAAAACCTTTTGGCGCAAAGCCTATAGCCCATTGGCTTATGGTTTCGTCAGTAAAACGCGACTTAATATATTGCAAGGCTTTGGCATGGTCGGGTAAAAACAATTGCTGTTTAAAATACATGGCCGCCATCTTGTAAAAGTCGATTAGGTTGTTTTTCTGTTCACGTTTTTTTTCAAACTCAGGATCAACTTCTTCGTTAACAATAATATTGTATTTGTCGGCCAGTTTGCGGATGGCATCGGGGAAGTTAATTTTGTGGTATTTCATGGTAAAGCTTACCGGATTACCACCTTCGCCACAGCCAAAACAATGGCACATGCCTTTAGCCGGGCTTACGACAAACGAGGGTGTTTTTTCGTCGTGAAACGGGCAGCAGCCTTTTAAGTTTACACCTGATTTATCAAGTTTAACTACTTCGCCAACAACATCTTCAATATTAGCAGCTTCAAAAACCTGATCTATTGTAGTTTGGTTTATCATATCTACGCCACTTTAATATTGTTGGCCTCCAATGGCATTTGTTCGTCTTGAAAATGATTCATGGGGTAAACTTGTTCGATTAATACGGCCATTTTTCGCCCTGTGGCTAGGGTAACATACACAATTGAGTTGGTGGCTTTAATAACACGGGCTTCGCGTATATCGTTATCAAATTCAATTTTAACGATTTGATTGGGTAGTAGGTTGTTGCGAAACGATTTAAGCGCTGATTTATCAGCTAAAAACAACTGAATGCCTAAACAAACAGGGATGATTATAAAAATAATGAATAATATAATACCGGTAATTAATATCATAACTCGGAGGGTGTTAAAGAAAGCCGACAATAAATTGCAATAACGGCCGGCTTTCTGGTGATTAATTAATTTATTTAGTTGATTGATTAAAAACATCGGGGTTATACTCCTCGTTTTTTGTGTAGGCGAAGTGCGAAAATGCTTTAAACATATCGGGGCTCATTTCAACCTTTACCAGTCCATGTTCTTCTTTATCGCGTGCCATAAACTCTTTGAGCATCATGGCCACAACGCCTTTTTCATCTTTATTTAAGTCCTTGTTATTTTCGAGACGGTTTATAATGGAGTAAATCATTTTCATATGGCTACCGCTTTATGGTGGTTTAAAAATTGTTGACGGGCTTCTTCAGCTGATTTGCTGCTATCGATATAAATGGAGTTATCGGTCAGGCTAAATAACGCTCAGGGGAATCTAATGGATTAACCACAACCTTTTTTGGTTTAAAATTATATTCTGAAAAAATGAAAATAAATGGGGAGTGTTGAGATTCCCATAAATCGTTGTTTATTAATACAAACAAATCTCTGCATTCATTGAATAAATCTGCTCCTAATCGTTTAGAAAATATTTCGTCAACATATTCGGCAAAATAGTTTTGTATAGCCCATGCTTCAAGCCTCGAACACTTTAACTCCCCATTTTTTATATAACATGTAAAATCGTTGTTAATGTTGCATAGTAAAACATATTGCTCTCCCCATTCGGAGAAGTTTGTTGGTTCATTTTTACAAGCCCATGTAAGGAAATTGTAGAATAGAATTTGTTGGTCTGGTGTAAATTTCAATTTTCTCATATTTGAATTATTATAGTTTGACAATAAAGCCCGAACCGATAACACGCGGTATAAAACAAAGCGGGTTCGGTACTAATTTTAGGCTTTGTTTCCCGTTTAAACTTATGTGGTGGCTGACAGTTCATCGCTCGCATTCCGCTTCGATTTCATACCGCCATCCGTT
>CAYWNI010000231.1:0-5450 GCA_964459525.1 uncultured Lentimicrobiaceae bacterium
TCGTGGACTGTTGTTCGTGAATCGTGGATCGGATGGCGGTAAAATAGTAACCCTGGCAGGATTAAAAACCTGTCAGGGTTTTTTTATCAAGCCCAGCACTGTTCATCCAAATCCGCTAAATCCGGCTGTCGAGCCTAATCCCTCAACTGTCACCCGCCCAAGGAAAAAAGCTATTTCAGTTCGCTACCCGGCAAATCTCCAATCCATTTTTCGCCTGATGAAACAGTCAGGTTGGCTAGGTCTTTCTTTTCAATAAGCATTTTGTTTATTTTTTCCTCAAAAGTACCTTTGGTGATGAGCCGGTAAACCATAACATTTTTGTTCTGCCCGATGCGGTAGGCTCTGTCGGTGGCTTGTGCTTCCACGGCAGGATTCCACCATAAATCGTAATGTATCTAGTTGTTAGCTGCTGTCAGGTTTAAACCTGTTCCTCCTGCTTTAATCGATAGGATAAAAAACACGTTGATCTCGATAATGTTTCAGCTTATTTATCCACAGCTCCCCTTAGTGTAAAGAAGAATAGGGAGCAAAAAAGGCAAACTGTATTAAAAAAAAACGCCTCCAAACTATTGGAGACGCTTTTTATATTGGAATAATATCTAAATCAATACCTGGTTATCGAATAACTTGAAACGGCAGCATCCACTTCCAAATAGATTTTGTTGGTGGCTTCATCAAAGTTGGCCGTGCGGTAGAGTCCATGTTCTATCTTTTCAAATCCTGAAATGCTGCGCCCTGAGAGCACGGTGTTTATTTTAAGCTGGCAACCCGACGATTCAGGCACTTTCAAGTCAATTGAAGAAGCACCAGCTTCGATATCGACATGGGTATTGTTGTGTAGGTCGCCGAATTTCAGGTAAAAGGCAGCTGCTCCGCCTTCTATGTCAACCGAATTAACCCTAAAGTCGGTAAAATCGAGCTTTACATCAGCTGCACCCACTTCAAAATCAAGATTCCACAGCGGTTCCGGGTTTAGCTTTACCTCTACACGGTTTCCATTTTTCGATTTATAACGAATATTGTCTTCCATCATAATTCTGATTTTAGTATCGGTATCTTCCTGTTTTACGCTGTATTTGTAGTCGATAATGGAGCCTCCTTTTTTGAAATCAATTAGCTGATCGGTTACATCTCGCAAGTCGAAAGTTCCTGCTGCCATTTCCATTGTTAAAGTAGCCGTTAGTACTGAGTCCTCGAAAGGCACCTGGAAATCCTGGTTTACAGCATGCGAGCTCATTTCGGTATAATCATCGCCCACATCGCGCCAGCGCACATTGTCGTTAAGCATGTAAAAAACACTTCCTGCCAGAACCAACAGAACCAAAGCCACTTTAATCACATCCTTTGCAGGCAAAATACTGATTCCCCACATGATTATGATTACAGGCCACAATCGCCACAGGTTGTACCAGTCGAAGTCGATAACATTCAGGTTTTCGAGCGTAAAGAGTATCCCGAAAACGATCAGGATAAGTCCCCAAAAAATATTTCTAAATTTCATTGTTTTGGTTTTTAGAGTTTTTAAACAAATCTGGTTTAATAAGCGCAACACCCAAAGCGACCAAAATAAGCGGCCACAGTGAGGTTACGTTGTACATTGGCATAAGTCGGTCGATTAAAAACAAACCGCCGATAAAAATCAGGACGATGCCGGCAATGAGTCCGGTATTCGATTGTTTGGCCGACATTTTATGCGATTCATGTGTAGGATTTTCATCGTCCACTATTTCGGCCTCTTCGACATTTTGGTAGGGTGCAGACGCATTTTTGTATGTCCGACGTGGATCAATCTTTTGTAAAGGAATCACTATCCACAACACAATATAAATCAGCACGCCGCCGCCGCCAAACAGAGCGAGCAGCACAAACAGCACCCTAGCCAGCACAGGGTCGATCATAAAATAGTCTGCCAATCCAGCTGCAACGCCGCCAATTACCTTGTTGTTGGTAGACCGATAAAGTCTTTTCGTGGTTTCCATATTCAAATATTTAGTTGTTTAAAATCTTATGTTGAACGAATTACGAGGCAAATGTAAACCGTTAAGGCTGTCGCAGAAATAACATTTCGGTGAATGGAGGGATTTCTTCGGTAAAAGCAAGCAGCGGCTTTGCCAGCAGAGCAATAAAAGCGAAACCCCAAAAACCACAACCAGTTAAATGGAAATTAAACATTCAAATAATTCTTTTGGTAGCTGACACAGCCATAAATTTACAATCATTTAAAATCGTATTTTTGCCCCCATGAAACAATTTAGGAATTTTTGCATTATCGCCCACATCGACCACGGCAAGAGCACGTTAGCCGATAGGTTACTTGAGTTTACAGGCACCGTCTCCGGACGCGACCAACAGGCACAGGTGCTCGACGACATGGACATTGAGCGTGAACGAGGTATCACCATTAAAAGCCATGCCATCCAAATGGACTACATGCAAGATAATCAAAAATATGTACTCAATCTGATTGACACTCCCGGCCATGTTGATTTTTCCTATGAAGTTTCACGTTCTATTGCTGCCTGCGAAGGTGCTTTGCTGGTAATAGATGCCACTCAAGGCATTCAGGCACAAACCATCTCGAACCTATACCTAGCCATTGAAAACGACCTGGAAATTATTCCGGTGCTCAACAAAATGGACATGGACAACGCCATGCCCGACGAGGTTAAAGACCAAATTGTGGACATGATCGGCTGCGATTATGAAGACATTATTGAAGCCAGCGGCAAAACAGGTTACGGTGTTGATAAAATTCTGGAAGCCATTATTGCCCGCATTCCACCGCCACAGGGCGACCCCGAAGCACCCCTGCAAGCCCTGATCTTCGATTCGGTATTTAACTCTTTTAGGGGCATTATTGCTTACTTCAGAATATTTAGTGGCGAAGTGAAAAAGGGTGATCTGGTGAAATTTGTAAATACTGGGAAACGCTACGAAGCCAACGAAATAGGCGTGCTCAGGCTAAAACCTGAAGCCCGCGAAACGCTTAAAACAGGTGATGTAGGCTATATTATCTCCGGCATAAAAACCTCCAAAGAAGTAAAGGTTGGCGACACCATTACCCACACCGAACGCCCCTGTAAAGCGGCTATCGATGGCTTTGAAAATGTGAAACCGATGGTCTTTGCCGGCATTTATCCTATCGACAATGAAGAGTATGAGGAGTTGCGCTCGGCCATGGAAAAGCTACAACTCAACGACGCCTCGCTAACTTTTGAGCCGGAATCGTCGATGGCACTGGGTTTTGGATTCCGCTGCGGCTTTTTAGGATTGCTGCACATGGAAATCGTGCAGGAACGGCTCGAACGTGAGTTCGACATGAACGTGATTACCACCATGCCCAATGTGTCGTACCGTGTAATCACCAACAAACAGGAAATAATCGAAGTACACAACCCATCAGGGCTGCCCGAACAAAAGTACATCGACCACATCGAAGAACCTTATATCCGCGCCCAGATTATTACCCACACCGATTATATCGGCCCCATCATCAAACTGTGTCTCGACAAACGTGGAGAGCTGAGAAATCAGGTTTACCTAACCACAACGCGCATCGATATTACTGTCGACATGCCGCTGGGCGAAATTGTTTTCGACTTCTACGACAAGTTAAAAAGCATTTCAAAAGGCTATGCTTCTTTCGATTACCACATCACCGGATACATACCCGCCAAGCTCGTAAAGCTGGACATCCTGCTGAACTCGGAACCTGTAGATGCGCTGTCGGCGCTTATCCATGTCGACAATGCGGCAGATTTCGGAAGACGTATCTGCGTAAAACTGAAAGACCTTATCCCTCGCCAGCAGTTCGATATTGCCATTCAGGCAGCTATCGGTGCTAAAATCATTGCCCGCGAAACCATCAAAGCGGTACGAAAAGATGTTACGGCCAAATGTTACGGCGGCGACATCACACGTAAGCGCAAACTTCTTGAAAAACAGAAAAAAGGCAAGAAACGCATGCGCCAAGTAGGTAATGTGGAAGTTCCACAGCAGGCTTTTTTGGTGGTGTTGAAGTTGAACGATTAGGTTCAGAAGTTTCAAACTTTTCTCTTTTCATTTTTAAATTCTGATCAAAAGATATTACTTAAATAGGTAATAAAAACGTACGCTTGTTTAGGGGTTTTTTCTGCTAAATGTAGAAAATAGATCATTTACCGTGCAATATTAAAATTAAACTTTAAATTTGCACGGTAAAATGATAAAATATTGCCATGTATGTTCACCGAAAAATAGAAGAATCTGTACTGACCTCGTTAAAACATGTGCCGGTAGTTGCGCTCGTTGGGCCACGCCAAAGCGGGAAATCAACTTTAGCAAAAAACATTCTGAAAAAACTGGGGTCTACTGTTTATTTGGATTTGGAACTCCCCTCCGACCTGCGCAAACTTGAAGATCCAGAATGGTTTCTAACTACCCAAAAAGGAAAACTAATCTGTTTGGATGAAATCCAGCGAAAACCCGAACTATTTCCCGTTATCAGAAGTCTTGTCGACGAATGGGACACCAACAGCTCTTTTTTGATCTTAGGCTCGGCATCACGCGACCTGCTGCGCCAAAGTTCTGAATCATTGGCCGGAAGAATCAACTACAAAACGCTCGCCCCCTTTTTGTGGAATGAGATAATGGATGACAGCTCCATGGATCAATATTTTACAAAAGGTGGATTCCCCAGAAGCTTCCTCAATGCTGACAATAACATGTCCTTTGAGTGGCGTGAAAACTTCATTACTACTTTTCTAGAACGCGATTTATTACAATGGAAAGGTTTTACTCCTGTTACCATGCGGCGACTCTGGCAAATGCTTGCCCATCTAAACGGACAAACAGTCGACTATACAAAACTAGGCAACTCGCTAGATATTTCTTCTGCAACGGTTAAAACTTACATTGACCTGCTGCAAAGCACATTCATGGTAGAGGTAGTTCCTTCCTATATTTCCAACCTTGGAAAACGCATGGTTAAATCACCAAAAGTCTACATTGCCGATTCAGGAATAACTTCGGCCTTGTTGGGACTAAAAACATTTGAAGAATTATCGGGTCATCCTTCATTTGGAAGTATTTGGGAGCAAATTGTTTTGTCAAATTTAAAAGGAAACTTCCCTTCGGCTTCCTTCTATTTTTACCGAACAAGTCATGGATCAGAACTGGATTTCGTTATGAAAATACAGAATAAAATATTTGCAATCGAATGCAAAGCCTCTTTTGCCCCAACGCTTAAAAAAGGAAATTACTTCGCCATGGAAGATATCTCTCCTGATCATTCCTTCGTCGCATCTCCTATCAGCGAGGGCTGGGCTATGAAACCAGGCATTGACGTAGTTTCATTAAAAGAACTTGAAACCAAGATTGGGGCGATGATTTCATGAAAAATCACTAAAATTTACAAACATTTGCTTTCTCCTGTAACATTTTAGCCTCCTATCCGTCTTGCGGTATAGGTA
>CAYWNI010000232.1:0-5446 GCA_964459525.1 uncultured Lentimicrobiaceae bacterium
TTAGAACCCACGCAAAATCTCTTTTTTAAGATACCTCTTGGTACTTTGAAAGAGAGAATTTTCCTGAAATTGAGTAGATTATTTATCTTTGCCGCTCCTTTTAAAGTGTGCTTACGGTAAATTGGAAACCTAAGAAATGCACTGTAAAATGGCACTTGATTAATCAAAATAATTACAAATTAAAAAAAAATGAAAAAAACACTTACCATTTGGGGTTTATTGATCTTCTTCGTTGGCCTGACAATTTCGTCAACCTTTGCGCAGTCTATACATCCCAAAGCAATAACAAAAGCAGTACATTTCGATAAGTCGCAGCCCTTGCGTGATATTACGCCAATACCTCTCGGACAGCGCGAACGTACATGGAAGAATAAAGTTGTCCCTAACGTTTTTGATTTTGCCAAATTTAACCGTACCGCTGCCTGGCACGATGGCGAAGATATGGCTTTGCAAACAGAGCAGGGACATCCGATGAATACCGATGCTGTTATCGAAGTAAACGTAGGGGGTATTACCAACGTCTATGGGATAGCTCCTCCAGATACTGACGGAGATGTAGGTCCTGATCATTATTTTCAAATGGTGAACAATGGTTTTGCTATTTACAATAAAACCGGTGTAAAGGTTTATGGGCCAGCTGACAATATTACTTTGTGGAATGGGTTTCCAGGCCCTTGGTCGAGCACAAACGATGGCGACCCTGTAGTGCTTTACGATGAATATGCCGATCGCTGGATAGCTACGCAGTTTTCGTTACCTAATTATCCAAGCGGTCCTTATTACGAACTGGTTGCGGTTTCTGAAACCGGAGATCCACAGGGAGCTTGGTACCGTTATGCTTTTCAATTCGACGACATGCCCGATTATCCTAAGTTTGGTATCTGGCCTGATGGCTATTATTTTACATCAAATCAATTTAACAATGGTAATTGGGTTGGAGGTGCCGTAAGTGCTCTTGATCGGGATGCTATGTTGGTTGGTGATCCGGATGCAGAAATGTTATTTTTTGAAATGGGCTCAAGCAATGGCAGTATTTTACCTACCGATGCCGATGGTGCAATGGAACCACCTGCTGGATCACCTTGTTACTTCGTCTCCCTCTCTGGCAATTCAGTAAAGTTATGGGAATCGAATATTGATTGGGACAATACAACTGGTTCTTCAATCGATTATATTGGTTTTGTGGCCGTTACACCTTATACCGATGATAATATCTCCATTTCGCAACCCGGAACATCACAAAAACTTGATGACCTTGCCGGAAGGCTAATGTACCGCTTGCAATACCGAAATTTTGGCGACTATGAAGTGATGGTTACCAACCACACAGTTAATGCAGGTTCAGGACAAGCCGGTGTTCGATGGTACGAACTTCGTAAGTATGATGGTGATTGGGAAATGTATCAGCAAGGCACATTTGCCCCTGCTGATGGTCACTCCAGGTGGATGGCCAGTGTGGCTATGAACGATTATGGAGATATTGCTGTAGGCTATTCCATTTCTTCTAGCTCAAAATACCCTTCTATTTACATTGCAGGCCAATCGGCTGGTGCTCCAATGGGACTAGGCGTTTTAGACATCGAAGAAATACCTATCAAAGAGGGTAACAAATCGCAAGCAGGGTTAGACCGCTGGGGCGATTATTCAGCCATGTCGGTAGATCCAACTGATGGAATAACATTTTGGTATACAACGCAGTATACCAATAGTGGCTGGAGTTGGCGCACCCAAATAGCTGCTGTAAACTTTGCTCAGGCTCCCGCACCAAATTTTAGCGCTAACAACGTAATTATACCTGTTGGCGAAACGGTAGACTTTTTCGATGAAAGCCTTAATCTGCCTACCGAATGGGAATGGTCGTTTGAAGGTGCAGAACCAGCAACCTCTTCCGATAGAAATCCAACAGGAATTCTATATAATACTGAAGGGAGTTTTACTGTTGAACTTACCGCTGGAAATTATATCGGCAGCAATACAATCACCAAAGAAGCATACATAACAACTAGTACGACTATTTTACCAGATGTTGGCTTTCAAATTAGTGCCATCGAAGGTTGTACTTCTGATACCATTTATTTTACTGATTTAACTGATAATTTGCCCCGGCAATGGAACTGGTCATTTGAACCAAACACAGTATCATTTATTGGAAACACAGATGCAACAAGCCAAAATCCCGTAGTAGTTTTCGATGCTCCTGGCCTGTATTCGGTTACCCTTACCGCAACTAATTTGAATGGCGCATCGTCACTTGAAAAAGTCGATCTGTTTGAAGCAGGTGGACTTGTTCCATATTTTATTGAAACATTTGAAGCTGGCCTTTTTCAATACGATTGGGTAATTGAAAAAGCGGCAAGTGGTATGTCATGGCAAGTTTACGAAATTGGCGGAACCACACCAGGAGATCAGGCTATTGGAATTGAACTGCGCGACAAACCGGCAGGCGAAAGAGATCGTTTAATTTCTCCTGCATTTAACTTGAGCGGTTTGAGTAGCGCCTCACTTGAGTTCCAATATGCTTATGCACAGCGCAACGATCGTTTGCACGATTCTCTCTTAGTATATATATCTTCTGATTGTGGTAATACCTGGACGCGCTTGTTTTCAGGTGGGGAGGACGGTTCTGGGAATTTTGCAACCCATGAATTAGCCAGCAGTTTTTGGCCCGAAGTAGCATCCGATTGGTGTATGGAAGGCTGGGGAGCACATTGCGTTACCCTTGACCTAACAGCTTGGACAGGTCATTCCGATGTAAAAATTGCTTTTGAGACCTACGGCGATCTTGGAAATCCTTTGTTTATTGATAACATAGCAATAAGTCAGTTTTTGGATGTAAAACCAATAACCGAAAATACACTTAAAGTGTATCCTAATCCAACCGGAGGAACACTAAATGTGGTTCTTGACGGAGATGCAGATTATACAGAAGTGCAGGTTTTGAACCAATTTGGACAAGTTATTTACCAAACCAATGTCAACGACAAATCAAATGCTGTAATAATACCCGATCTAGGTCTGAGTTCAGGAATGTTTTTTGTGGTTGCGCGCAGCGCCAGCGAAATTCGAACAGTAAAAGTTCTGTCTTATTAACGAACACTAAAATGCTTTAAGAAATCCCGATGGAGGCTAAACACTCTGTCGGGATTTTTTTTAGCCCGATTCGCTGATTCGTTTAAGTCGGGAATAGTCTTTTAGTGAAATGTTTTTGCCATCTAAATCGATAAGACCATCATCGTTGAATTTTTTGAGCATCCTGACAACTGTTTCGGCACTCATACCCGAGAGTTCAGCCAATTCCTTACGCGATAAAGGAAGTGAAAAATCTTTCGTTTTGAATATCATATCCGACAAACACAGGATAATATCTGCCAATCGCCCGTATGATTGCTTATGGGTGAGGCAAAAAAAACGTCCGTTGATCTGAGCATTGTTTGCACTTAATGTTTCGATTACTTCTTTGGCAAATGCCGAGTTCTTGTCGAGCATTTTTTTAAAAACGCCGATTTCGATTAACTTAATTTCGGAATCCATGTATGCCATCGACGAGTATTGAAACGAGGTATTCTCCTCGCTAAGAGAAGAGAGCCCGAAAAGCTTGCCTGGAGGAACTATTTTTAAGACCAAAACATTAACTCCATCTTCCAGAAATACTTTAGCCAATCCACTAACCATGTACATCACATGCGAGGCAAAGCTGCCCTTTTTAGTGATCATTTCACCCTTTTTATAGGAAATAATCACTGATTTTGCATCAAGAATTGCGCGCTCAGCATCACTAAGTCTTTCAAAGCAACGACTAGTTCCCATACTCACTGTGCAGCCCGTATATTGATTTCGGTTTGACATAATGATTATTAGCGATTATTCTACAAAAATACGAAAATATCAGTCAAAATATTGACCTGTATCAATTATTTGCATGATCAAAAGCATGTACATTTCCTACGTATGACCAATGTTATTTATTTCACAGAAAGCAAAACAATCGGATATTTACCAAAACATTAAGGTAACCAATAAATAATTAATAGTCATGAAGATTATTCAAAAATTAAGTCTGATTTTATTTGCTTTAGGGTTGGTAACAATGCTAAGCTGTGCAAAAAGTGAGGAGACAGAAACACCGGTTGAAGACGGATATTCCTCATGTATTGAATGTCACACCAATTATGCACATTTACAAAAAGTATATACACCCGATACTGCTGCTCCAGCTGGTGGTTGTGGTGGTTCTGCACCGCATTATGAACCTTACGATCGCGTTTATATGAGCGGTGAAGGTTTCCAAGATTTTAAATCATCGAGCCACTACAGTATGGGATGCACGGCCTGTCACGGCGGTGTTGATAATGTTGGCGATAAGCTCCAAGCCCACTCAGGTGATTTTGTTTCCCATCCTTCAGCCAATTTTACTGAAACGTGTGGATCATGTCATGAAGAGGCTACTAGCACGTTTGGTAACAGTTTACATAATGGATACGGACAAATGAGAGCTGTGGCCATGCGTAACGGGTTAACCGGAGCAGATGATTTTGATCAACTGCCGGCTCACCAAATTGAAGGGTACAATAAAAACTGTGCCACTTGTCATGGAACCTGTGGTAATTGTCATATTGTTCGCCCTCCGATTGCCGGAGGTGGTTTGGCCGCAGGGCATAAGTTTACCAAAACCCCTGATATGGTTCAGGTTTGCGTAAGTTGTCATACTTCACGTGGGGGTCATGCTTATCTGGGAGTTGCTCCAGGCACATCCCCAGATATTCACCTTACAAAAGCAGGATTCGATTGTTTGGGTTGTCATGACGGACATGAAATGCACGG
This sequence comes from uncultured Lentimicrobiaceae bacterium, assembly GCA_964459525.1. GTDB lineage: Bacteria > Bacteroidota > Bacteroidia > Bacteroidales > F082 > UBA6244. The sequence goes on from CAYWNI010000232.1 coordinate 4,822, forward strand.
TGGAACTGAAAAAGTGGAACAACGTTACGCTTACAAAGCATTACCTGAATGTGAGGATTGCCATTCGGATTTAAAAACCTCCAATCCTTATCATAATACCCATATTAACCATTTCAACTGTCAGGTTTGCCATTCGCAGGAATACAACAACTGTGGCAGCTGCCACATACACGGTGAAGGAGCCCGCATACCATCTTATATGGATTATAAAATAGCTCTTAATCCGCTTAAAGACCTGAAACCGGCACTCAACTTTGTAACGGTAAGACGTACGTTGGCTGCCCCCGATAGCTGGTCGTTGTACGGAGTTGAACAATCAGCTACCTTTAGTGCCCTGCCTACCTATAATTATACTTCTCCTCATAATATTCTGCGTTGGACAAGTAGAACCGAATTTGGCGAAGGACAAAACTGTACTAGCAACTGCCATATTCGTGTTGAAGATGGTGAGTGGATAAACAAAGAACACTACCTGTTTATGGATGACCTACTCGAATGGGAAAAAGGAGCCACCGGCCACATTACGGTTGACAGTAAACTTCCTGCCTCTTGGTTTGAAACCAAAAATGAAATCAAATAAATATCAATATTTAATAAACTAAACTAAACACTTACACACAATGAC
>CAYWNI010000233.1:0-5426 GCA_964459525.1 uncultured Lentimicrobiaceae bacterium
CTCAATACTTTGGTTTTCTAAATCAGTTCCATGAATGGCGTTGTTCAAATTGGTGATGTATCCTTGATGGTGTTTTGTGTAATGGATTTCCATCGTTCTGGCATCAATATGTGGCTCGAGTGCATCGTATGCATAGTCGAGTTTTGGAAGTGTAAATGACATAATATATAAGTTTTAATTTAACAAAATTACTTTGCAAAAGTACAGGTAATTTAGAATAATTCCAAATAGAATATCTAAAATATTGTTAAATAATGTGTTGAATGGAAAGTTGGCTCACGGTTTATTATAGCAATTGGCCTTGTGAAACAGTAATTTGCGTTTTCTTAAAACAGCCTGAAAGCAACCAAGAAGTTAACCATGGGGTAGACCTTATAGAGTTTGGAGCCGCTTTCGATGTTGTTGGTCCATTTTGTGAGCTTATCGTTTGAGATGTTTGGCGTTACTACATAATCTACTGATGTCGTTCCTTGATAAACTGCACCAATGTCAAAGCCAAAGCTAACAACTTTGTTTCGAGAAATCGTTCTTCCAAAACCTATTGAGAGGTAAGGGCAGTAGTGGTTTGGTTCGAGATGATAGGCCACTTGGCCATTGTTTTCAGGGGTGATGGTGGTTGGAATTACATCAAAATCGATTTGGGTGTAGTTGTACAACAAACCTCCCGAAAGGTACATAAAGCGGATAAACTGCCAATCGATACCCAAAGTAACTGCGCCTAGATGCGCTTTGCTATTTATTGTTGTAGCATCACCCGACACAATGTCTTGGTTGTATTTATACGGAAAATATGAAACGCCGATTCGGCCATTTAGTTTTTTGGTAAGTGCGCCTATTACTTCGACACCAGGCCCAAATGAGGTTATTTTTACACCAACGGCTATGCCTTTTTCATGAACATCGCCATCATAAAAGGTGTTTTGGCTTTTTAAAATATGAGGTAGAGTAACAGCCGTCAAAAAGGCAATGATAACGAATAGAGATTTCATGGCAGTAGGTATTAGCTTTACTGCAATATTAGTAATAATTATTTGGCTTATGCAATTACTTTCACCAAAAAATAATTCTTTTTTCCCTTTTGCACCAGAATGTATTTGTTGTTAAGTAAATCACTTTCGGACAGTAAGTACAATTCGGTAATTTTTTCTTTGTTAATGGCGACACCATTTTCTTTCAACATACGTCTAGCTTCGCCGTTTGAATTGAAAATTCCTGTTTTGCCACTTAAAAAATCAAGTAAACCGATTTCGGAGGTAAACTCATTGTATGAAATTTCTGATTGAGGTACGCCGGCAAAAATATCCAGCAAGGTTTTTTCGTTCAGTTTACGGAGTGTTTCAGTAGTACCTTTCCCGAAAAGGATTTCGGTGGCGGCCAAGGCAGTTTGGTAATCCTCTTCCGAATGAACGCGGGTTGTAATATCCTGGGCAAGTGCTTTTTGTAATAATCTTAGGTGTGGGCTTTGGTTGTGTTCAGCTACCACAGTTTCAATTTCCTTTTGATCGAGCAGGGTGAAAATTCTGATATATTTCTCGGCATCTTCGTCTGAAACATTCAGCCAAAACTGATAAAACGCGTAGGGTGATGTTTTTTCAGGATCAAGCCAGACATTCCCGCTTTCTGTCTTGCCAAATTTTGAACCGTCTGCTTTGGTTATCAGCGGGCAGGTAAGCGCAAAGGCTTCGTGTTCATTACCTAGCTTACGCCTAATGAGTTCTGTTCCGGTGGTTATGTTTCCCCACTGATCTGAACCGCCCATCTGTAAATGGCAATTCATGTGGTGAAAAAGATGCAGAAAATCGTATCCCTGAACCAGTTGGTAACTAAATTCGGTAAATGACATGCCGGTTTTGCTTTCAGCAGCGATTCTTTTTTTAACCGAATCCTTGGCCATCATATAATTCACGGTGATGTGTTTTCCGATATCGCGAATAAATTCCAGAAAACTAATATCTTTCATCCAATCGTAGTTGTTTACCAAAACAGCGGCATTGGTTTTTTTTTCGTCAAATTCCAAAAATTTAGACAGTTGCTGTTGCAAGGCTTTTTCGTTGCGTCGCAAGTCTTCTTCTGTCAGCAAATTGCGTTCCTGCGATTTTCCTGAGGGATCTCCAATCATGCCCGTAGCGCCGCCTACCAATGCAATGGGTTTGTGGCCGCACATTTGCAGGTGCTTCAGCATCATAACGCCTACCAGATGGCCAATATGCAAACTGTCAGCGGTGGGGTCGATACCCACGTAGCCTGAGGTTAAGTTGGTATTCATGTATTCTTCAGTACCCGGAGTCAGGTCATGTATCATGCCTCTCCAACGCAATTCTTCAACAAAGTTTTTCGACATTTTTGAAATTTTTTGGCAAATATAGCGAATTGAAAAAGGTTCTGTATTTCTGGTGGAATAAAAACAAGGATATTCCGTTTATAAACATTACGATTCACTACTTTTGTCGCCATGCAAAAAAAATTCTTTAGGAATCTGGTACTTCTGGTGGTTTTGAATTTGCTGGTAAAGCCACTCTGGATTTTTGGTATCGATAGACAAGTTCAAAACCTTGTTGGCCCTGAGGAATACGGTTTCTACTTTACTATATTTAATTTTTCCTTCCTGTTTTACATTTTCCTCGATTTGGGGATTACCAACTTCAACAACCGCAATATTGCTCAAAACAATCAATTGCTAACGAAGCATTTGGCTGGTATTGGAACGGTAAAAATGCTGTTGGGTATTTTGTACGGCATTGTCATTTTTATTGTAGCCTGGTTAAATGGCTATGAAGGTCGTGCTTTCTATCTGCTTGCCTGGGTGGGTTTTAATCAGTTTTTGCTGTCGTTTATTCTTTATCTGCGGTCTAATTTAAATGGGTTACTGCTGTTTAAAACAGATAGTTTTATTTCTGTGCTCGACCGTTTGCTCATGATTTTTTTGTTTGGTTATCTGCTTTGGACAGGATGGTACGACGCTTCATTTAAAATTGAGTGGTTTGTTTACGGGCAAACTTTGGCCTACGTTATTACTGCCCTAATTGCCTTGATCGCTGTTTTGCATAAAGCTGGTCGATTGCGCTTCAACTGGAATTTGCCGTTTTTCATTTTGATCATAAAAAAAAGTCTCCCGTTCGCCTCTTTGGTATTACTCATGAGTTTTTATAACCGCGTCGATCCAGTTTTAATACAGCGCATTTTACCCGGAAGTTTGGGATATGAACAGGTGGGTGTGTATTCACAGGCCTATCGTTTGCTCGATGTAGGGCAGAATTTCGCTTACCTTTTTGCAGTGTTGTTATTACCTCTTTTTTCAAAAATGTTAGCTGCCAACGAACGGGTGGAGCATCTTGTAAAGCTCTCATTTTCGATTCTTATTTCCGGCGTTCTTATTTTAGCAATTGCTACCTCCACCTTTAGTAGGCAGATTATGGATTTACTTTATAATCAGGTGGGTAGCGAAACGGTTGCGCATTATGATCTGCGCATAGCTCAATCAGCTCAGATATTTAGCTTATTAATGATTAGCTTTCTGGCTATTTCATCAAATTATATTTTTGGCACTTTACTCACCGCCAACAACAGTTTGAAGTGGTTAAATATAATTGCCCTCGGTGGCGTAATTATCAACTTGACTTTGAATTATATACTAATTCCTACTTATCTCGCAGTTGGTTCAGCATATGCCGGATTAACTGCCCAGGTTTATACTGCTATTGCCCAGTTAGCTCTGGCCTGTTGGCTTTTTAAATTTAAGATAAACTACAAATTGATTGGTCGATTTCTTGTTTTGGTTGTTTTTTTACTGGTCACTTCCTATGTTGTTACCACTAAAACACTTTTAAACTGGGAAACTGGCTTTGCAATTGTGGTTTTGGGAGGTGGGTTCATGGCCTTTTTATTACGGTTGCTGAATCCTTTTGAGTGGCTAAAGATGTTGAAAACCAGCTAAATGTGCAAGCCTATGATATTACTTTATAATTCAGAACGGTCATTGAACAAAAATTCCTATTTTTGACAGCTTTAATAAACAATTTTAATGAAATCAGAAGGCGATTTTAACAGACCTTTTTTCTCCGGTGTAATTTTGCAGGTATTGTTCCATTACCGGAAACATTTGGCCATCATAGGGGTTCTAACCATTATTTTATCTGTCGTATTTTCATCACCTAGTTTTATTACGCCTCTTTATAAGTCGTCGGTAATTTTATACCCAACGGCTAGCAACAGTATATCTAAGGTTTTGTTAAGCTCTAATTTTAATAACACCAAGGATATTCTTGAGTTTGGAGAAGATGAGCAAACAGAGCAGATGCTTCAGGTTTTGAATTCAAACAAGATTCGTGATCGGATTATTGAGAAATATAACCTGATGGAACATTACAACATTGGCGAGAACTCAAAATTTAAACTGACTGACTTATACAACGAATACGAGGACAATTTTAAGTTCAGACGCACTGAATTTATGGCGGTTAAAATTACCGTAATGGACAAAGACGCCCTTTTGGCAGCTGAGATGGCAAATGATGTTGCGGAACTGGTAGATTCTACCATTAATTTGATGCAAAAGAAAATTGCTGTAAAGGCATTTGAAATTGTTAAAGGAGAGTATCAGAAACTGGTTGAGGAAATTGATGTAAAAGAAGACAGCCTGACTGTTCTGCGCAAATTGGGAGTGCATGACTATGAAAGCCAGTCGGAGATGTTTAACAGGCAGTTGGCTATGGAAATGGCGCAGGGCAATACCGCCAGTATAGCCCGTTTGGAAAAGAAACTTGATATTCTGGCTAAGTATGGTGGCCCTTATGTATCGTTAAGAGATGCTCTTGAACATGATAAAAAGCAGCTCAGCGAGCTGAAAGCCAAATATGAAGAAGCAAAAGTAGACGCAACACAAAGTCTCCCTCATAAATTTGTTGTAAACACCGCATATCAGGCCGAGCGTAAGTCATATCCGATACGTTGGCTTATTGTTTTGGTGGCAACTTTTTCGATGCTGCTACTTTCTGCCAGTTTCTTCGGACTGATCGATATTTTTTCGGGATCACTGGGTGAGGACATCAAAAAAAAAAGTTCAAAAGAAACCAACCGGAGTTAACAGTTAGTGAGGATAAACTCTATCGTAAAAAGGAAGCGGTTTCTGTACCTAAAAAGGGTGAAAAAGAATTAATTAAGGGAACTCGAAAAAAAATAGTAACAAATACCAACACCGACTTATACTGGGACATTAATAAAATAGAAATGGACAAATTTTTTAACAGCGCGCATCTTGTCAGCATAATAGCCAAGTGGAAATATCATTTGCTTTTAATTATTGGCGTTTCCGCCATTCTTGCTGTCATTTTCACTGGGCCAAACTTTATTACACCGATGTATAAATCATACGGAGTGGCCTATCCAGCTAATATCGAGCCTTATTCCGAAGAAAGCGAAACTGAGCA
>CAYWNI010000234.1:0-5426 GCA_964459525.1 uncultured Lentimicrobiaceae bacterium
CTCATTACCTAGGAATGCCAGCTTGGAAAGCCCCTTGCATGCCAGAACATGAAAGGGAAGTGATGACATTTGTTTACCCACCAAACTATGCCGAAATAGCTTTGCCACGAAATTCAAGTGGCTATAAACAGCCTGTCGTTGTTCAGCTTACACACCGAAACCCTCCCACTGTAGTGTATTGGCATTTGGATAGTGAATTTATTGGAGAGACTAAAAACGTTCATCAAATGGCCATTTCTCCAACACCAGGCCAGCATACGCTTACAACCATTGACGAAGTTGGGAATCGAGCATCTGTTATTTTCAGAATAGAAAAGTAAATTATAAATTACTTCTTTACCACCTTGACAGTCGCTTTTGTTTTTCCATTCTCTTCAACAACCAACCAATAATTTCCAGACGGCAAGGCAGATAAATTAATTTTTTCGCTGCCAGCTAAAGAGCTCTTTATAAGCACCGCTTTGCCTGACATATCCAACAGTTGCAGGCTTCGTAATTGTGCATCAGGGAAAAGGATGTTTAGCTCATCAGAAGCTGGGTTGGGGTAGACTACATAGGCATTTTCAACGCTCTCGTCGAGGCCTACAGGAATTAAAATATAGTCTACTTTGGTTTCTGTGTCAGTACCTCCTGGGCCGGTGGCTTTTAGCGCAACAGTGTAATTTCCTGCCGCCATGTATTCGTGTGCCGGGTTTTCTTCCAACGAAACGTCACCATCACCAAAATCCCACTGGTAATCAGATGCATCCCCGGTGGTTAGGTTGGTAAACAAAACGGCTAAAGGCGCTTGCCCGGTAGTAGGGTTGGCTGTGAAATCAGCTACAGGCGGATTGATGGCAAAAACTTCAATGTAATCTGTTTTGGTATTTGTGTTTGAGCCTCCTGGGCCTGAAACGGTCAGCGCTACGGTATAATATCCAGCTGTGCTATACTCATGAATGGGATTTGAATCTATAGCACTGTTGCCATCGCCAAAATCCCACGACCATGAATCAATTTCTCCGGCAGATTGGTCGGTGAAAGCAACATCCATAGGTACATTACCTGATGTAGGTGTTCCTGAAAACTCAGCCAAAGGGGGAAGGGCTGTTACCTCAACATAATCGGTTTTTGTTTCTGTATTGTTCCCGCCTGAACCGGTAACAGTAAGTGATACGCTGAAAAGTCCGTAAGTGGTGTAGGTATGAACAGGGTTTTGCTCTGTTGATTGCTCACCATCGCCAAAATCCCAACTCCAGTCGTTAATGTCGCCTGTAGAAAGGTCGGTAAATGTAACCTCAAGTGGTGCAAACCCTGTGAGCGGAGTGCCTTCAAAGTCAGCGATTGGCGCAGGTATTGCGGTAACTGTAATGTAGTTTATTTTGGTTTCGGTGTCTGAGCCTTCCGTTCCTGAAACAGTTAATGAAACAGTGTATAGTCCAGTATTTGCGTAGCTGTGCGTTGGGTTTTGGTCTGAAGAAATATTCCCATCACCAAAATCCCAGCTCCAGGTATCGATATTTCCAATGCTCAAATCTGTGAATGTAACAATATCGTTTACCATCACAGCTGTAGGATTGCCCTCAAAATTGGCAACTGGCACACTGGGAGCACTTGTGTACAAATCAGATTCCCAGAGTCCACGACCAAAGGTGGCAGCCCGAAGAAGACTGTTGGCCGGATTTGCATCATTGTAATAAATATCCAATTCGTTTACAACTACATTTGGCAATCCCGTGAAGAACGGAATCCAGTTATCGGAGCCGACCTTGAGGTAAACGCCAACATCGGTTGCGGCATAGAGCTCTACATCGGTTGTGTTCTGTTTATTTTGAATAATGCTGTTGATGGATATTTCAGGTAATCCGGTAGAAATATTCGTCCATGTTGCTCCACTGTTAGTGCTTTCAAAAACACCGTAGGCGTTAAAGCCTCCCAATGTGACCCAAAGGATAGCAGGATCATCTGCTTTTACCGCAATGTAAGTAATGCTGGCAGACCCAACGGGTAACGATCCAGTGATGTTTGTCCAGTTACTTCCGCCATCGGGTGTGTAATAAAGGGTGTTGTAAGTGGCGGCATAAATATAATCAGAATTAGATGGCGCTACTGCCAATGATTGCAGCGTACTACCTCCCCAGCTACTTAATTGTATCCAGCTTGCTCCCTGATTAAATGATTTCCATACATCTTCGTAACCAATATATAAGGTAAAATTATCGTTTGGATCAAGACAATAAGGAGCAACCCATGCAGCATCTCCAGAAATATTACTGGTGATTCCATACGAAGAACTCCATTTGTTTGTAGTGCGAAAAACTTGACCATAATATAGCGATGCATATTGAACATTGTCGTCAGTAGGATCAATAATACACTCCATGCCATCGCCGCCATAAACGTCTGTCCAACCATTGCTGGCAAGCAGTTTCGATCCGTTATCTTGCAAGCCTGTAATTACATCGGTGTTGTTCGTCTGTGCGACTGATAAACGATAAATTTGGCTAATTTCCAGTGTGTTACTCAGGTGGTCCCATGTATTTCCTGCATCGTCAGTAGCGTATATGCCGCCATCGTTTCCTTCAAAAAGAACTGAAGTGTTGTGTCGGTATACGAGAGTATGCTTATCAGCATGTACAGTGGTGGCGCTGCCACTACAGGTTGAAGACCAGTGGGTATTTATGTCCCAGTTAGCTCCACCATCAGTTGTTTTCCAGGTGTTTATACCTCCAACAAAGACAATGTCCTCGTTGTTTGGGTCGGCAGCAATACACAAGTCATACCAAGCCTGACCATTGCTGCCACCTCCGTCACAATTCCATCCCATTAGATTTTCACTATCGTAAATCAAACTAAAACTATCACCAAAATCAGTAGATTTATAGATACCTTTTAGTCCGCTGCTTGTATTGGCTACTAAAGCATAAACTACAGCAGGATTGTCGGGAGTAACAGCCAATTCGGTACGACGACCGCCAGTGATGTTGTTTACAATATTCCAGTTCGATCCACTGTTAACACTTTTATACACTTTTCCGTTTTTATCGCTGGCATAGATGATGCTGCTGTTTGTTGGATCAAACTCCAAATCTGCATAGTTAGTCGATATCAATTGAATCCAAGTATCGCCGGCATCAATTGTTTTATAAAAACCGTTGGAAGTAGCAGCGTACAGTATGTTTTGGTTGTTTGGATCCATCAGCATGCGGTAAATCAGCCTTTGCTGGTTAGGTGTCCAGCTGAGGCCAGTTTCTTGCCAAGTGTTTCCACCATCCAGCGTTTTTAATACGCCTACAGAGTAAGTATCCGAGTGGTCTTTGTCGCCAGTTGCCATATAAATGGTTTCATCACTACCGTTAACGATAGGGATGATTTCGCTTACGCCTAAAGCAGCGTTATCGTCTCCAAGAGGAATCCAGTTAGAACCGCCATCTGTAGTCTTCCAGATACCGCCAGAGGCAGCACCAAGATAAAAAACGTTATCGTTGGCAGGATGAAAGGCAATACAATTTACACGTCCCAACCCTGCGTAGCCGCCACTAGAATAAGAAGGTCCCATCGCTGTCCAGTTTCCTGAATTGCTGCGAGCTAAAGCAACTTCATCCTGATAAATATCCAATGATGACACAGCGGGAAAAGCCCCGGTTTGCTTGTCAATACGGGTTTCCCAGTAGTGCTCCCATCTTTTGAACTGCTTCCAGCCACCTGCCTTTACGCGCTCACCTGTAGCATCAATATAATATCCATTCTCTAACTTGTACGGTTCCCAATAGGTATTAAATGCATTTTGATAATCGTAAAAAGTCAAGGATTCATTATTTGCTTTTTCTTGTGGAAACATTGTATTCCAAGGCTGGGCATTTGCTGCCACAAAAATCAAAAAGACAGTAAAACTGAAAAAAAATCGTTTCATCATGTGTAAAATTGTTTCGGCGGTAAAAATAATTTAATTCTGAACAACAACAGTTACTGACCTCTTCAGGCAAGCTAAAGTTGCATTTATGGCTTATTGCGAATGTTTTCAATTTCCTTAAAACTTGCATCAACAGTGGATACAGGCAGCCGACAAGTTCCATCATGGCAGACATAAATCAGGTTCTTTCCAGTCAATGTTCGGTCTTTAAAAATTGGTATTGAAGAAGGCTTGGAACTACCTAATATCGTACAATCAGGCAAATACTGTTTATGCAACAAACTAATCATTTCCAATGCATTTGGACCAGTAACAACCACCTCAATTGGCTTTTTCTTTAATTTCAGCAGCAAGCCGAGCCAGCCTGAAAAACCTGATGGGTAATTGGATGCAGATGTTACTACATCGGTTGTCATTTTTATAGATGCCGTAATAAATTTAGGGTCGGAATTAATTACCCCAATTTCCAAGAGATTTGCAGCCATTATGGCATTTCCGGCGGGTTGAACATTGTCGTGAATATCCGTAGCCCTGTTAAACAGGGTATTGTCTTCATCCGACACAAAATAAAACAATCCTGTATCTGGGTTTAAAAAGTGCTTGTTGACATATTGCGTCATTTGCACTGCTTGATCAAACCATTGCCTTTCAAGGGTTATCTGGAATAAATCGAGCCACGCCCTGATGGTATAGGCATAATCGTCGAGATGGCCGTTTACGGGCTTGTCATTTTTATTTTTTTGATGGTATATTTTTGACTTTTGTGTTATTAGGTTTTGTTTAACAAAAGTACCCAGACTAATGGCTTTTTGCCGGTATTTTTCATCTCCAGAAGCCTTCCATGCCTCAGTAAAACCTGAAATCAGCAGGGCATTCCATGATGTCAGGATTTTATCATCAAGACCGGGTGGAATTCGTTGATCTCTGTAAACGATCAAAATTTTCTTCCACTGTTTTATAAGGTCTTCAAGATGGTCTAATTCAAGTCCGTGCTTACGGGCAAAATCCTCGTTAGACAGCGTTTTCAACAAAACATAATTCTCATTTTCCCAGTGTCCTGATGCGTTTACATTATAATACCCAGCAAAAAGGTTAAAATCGTTTTTCAAAAGCGCTTTTAATTCCGCAATTGTCCACACATAGTATTTCCCCTCAACGCCTTCGCTATCTGCATCTAAAGCTGAATAATAACCACCCTGCGTGGACAAAAAGTGTGTATCCAAAAATTCGATGGTTTCTGTTACAGTTTGCAAATACCGATTCAATCCAAACACACGGTATGCTTTACTATACAATCCAACAAGTTGAGCGTTGTCGTAAAGCATCTTTTCAAAATGGGGGACATGCCATCTGGCATCCACTGAATACCTCGAAAAACCTCCTCCAACTTGATCGTAAATTCCACCAAACGACATGCCGTCAAGTGTGAGTTTCAGATGGTCGAGGGTACGCTGATCTCCCTGTAAAACAGCAAAGTCCAACAAAAAACTAAGCGAAGAAGGTAGTGGGAATTTTGGCGCATGGTTGGATCCCC
>CAYWNI010000235.1:0-5422 GCA_964459525.1 uncultured Lentimicrobiaceae bacterium
GTATTCCGGGAAAAGTCGTTAAAGTACCTTCAATGTTTTGGCTATGGTACAATCCACCACCAATATAGCCTCCCGAAGCCAGTCGTACCGTAACATTAGGCGCAAACTTGCCATTGCTCCTCCAATAATCGTGCGAGCTGTCGACAAGTTGTTCCATGGCAGGCCAGAAATAATCGGCAAATTCAGCACCCTCAACTACAACACGGATTTTATCATTAAAACGGGTCATGCCATTGGCAGTACCCAGAATATAATCTTCGGCAATAGGGGCGTTGAAAACACGACCTTCGCCAAACTCTTGCTGCATACCTTTGCTTACATTAAAAATACCACCTTTGTCTTTGTTGGCCATGTCCTGCCCAAAGATATAAGTGTCAGGATTGTGTCTAAACTCAGTTTTAAGGGTTTCATTGAGTGCTTGTATAAGTTTTAGCTTTTCTCCTTTAGAACCATCATGCAAACCTTCTGGATATTTTTCGGAAATGTATGGTTCAGGCACAACGAAATCATATATAGATTTTGGATCAGGGTCGGCTGCTACCAAGGCAACTTTATGAGCAGCACTAATTGTTTTCTTGGCCTCTTTGTCGATGGCATCAAGTTCTTCTTCGGTAAATTTGCCTGAATGCAATAATTGAATACGGAAACGCATCAATGGGTCGCTCATACGCACACAATGGCGTTCATTCTCATCGCGGTAAAGCTCATGTTTGTCGCTATTGCTGTGCGAGTGTATACGCACACAGTTGGCGTGAACAATAACAGGTTCAGAATGTTCGATGGCATGACGCTTGGCTTCATCCATGACATTCATTGAGTCAAAAACATTCTTGCCATCGCAGTACATAATGCGCAGATTAGCTATGCCTCGGTAATTTTCGGCAGCCCTTCTGTTAGCCGACTGGTCTTTTTGCGGAACAGAAATACCGTATTGGTTGTCTTGGAAAACGAAAATTACGGGAAGTTTTTCTTTAGATGCACCGTTAATAGCCTCAAAAACATACCCTTCAGAAGTTGAAGATTCTCCCTGCGAACTAATGGCCACTCCTTTGCTCTTATAAATCTTGATCGAACGTGCCACCCCCGCAGCGTGTAAAGTATGGTTTCCAGTAGCCGAGCTAACATTTTGTATATTCCACTCAGGTTTCGCAAAGTGATTAGACATATGTCGTCCACCTGAACTGGGATCTGCAGCCTTAGAAATACCGTTCAAAATAATTTCTTCGGCAGTCATTCCGGCTGAAATAGCTGTTAGCATATCACGGTAATAAGGAAATAGAAAATCTGTTTCCCTATCAAAAACCTGACCTATAGCCAACTGAATACCATCGTGGCCAGCATAAGGTGCATGATAAGACCAGCCAAGCGCCTGTTTAAGGTAGTTCGGTGCTTTTTCATCGATTTGCCTACCAAGAGTCATTAACTGATACCATTTCTCTAATGTTTTCTTGTCGGTTTTGTCGAGTGTATACTTTCTCTTTTGAGCCATGACGTTACTTTTTGTTGATTGCGGCTGCAAAATTACAATAGTTTTTTAATTTGAATCCAATCTAAATTATTAAATAACCATAAGAGTAGGATTCATTCTAACCTAAAAATTAGCAAGACTTGCGTCTAACGCTTTAATTTTTAGGGTAAAATGAGCATTTTCTAACAACTTTGGTATTATTTTATTATCTTTGCCGCCGTTTACACGGAAAGGTATTAGCCGAAAATTTTCGGTATTGATTATTTACAATTACCTGCTTACGTGTACTTTTCATGAACAAAGATATTTAATGACCACTTTCAAATCCCTCGGATTGTCGGACGACATTCTCCAATCAATCGAAAAACTGGGCTTCGAGACCCCAACACCCATCCAGGAAAAAACAATCCCGGTACTTTTAGAAAACGAAAATGATCTGATTGGACTGGCACAAACAGGCACAGGAAAAACGGCCGCTTTTGGCCTACCAATCATCCAGCAAGTTATTGCTGAATCGAAAGAAACACAAGCGCTTATACTCAGCCCTACGCGCGAACTTTGTCTTCAAATTGCCAAGGATCTGAAGACCTACGCAACCAATTCGGAGCACATTAACATCACTGCCGTATATGGAGGTGCCAGCGCCGAAACCCAAATTGCAGAGCTACGCCGAGGTGCACAAATTGTTGTTGGAACACCAGGCAGGACTTTAGATTTAATCAACCGAAAAAAATTAATCGTAAAAAACATAAGGTTTCTTGTTTTAGACGAAGCCGACGAAATGCTGTCGATGGGTTTTAAAGACGAACTTGATGGTATTTTGGAAACTACCCCAAAAACAAGGCAAACACTCCTGTTTTCGGCAACCATGCCACAGGATATCATCCGCATTTCCAAAACATATATGGAAAACCCCATCGAAATTTCTGTGGGTAAACGCAACGAAGGTGCAGCTAACATCGACCATATTTATTACGAAGTACATGCCCGCGACCGTTATGAAGTGTTGAAACGTGTTGCCGACATGAATCCAAAAATATACGGAATTGTATTCTGTCGTACCCGCCACGAAACCAAAGAAGTAGCCGACAAGCTTATGCAAGATGGCTACAACGCAGACGCCCTTCACGGTGATCTCAGTCAGGCACAACGCGACCATGTTATGAATCGCTTTCGTTCTGGTCACCTGCAATTATTGGTAGCCACAGATGTAGCTGCCCGTGGGTTAGATGTAAACGACCTCAGCCACATCATTAACTACAACCTACCTGACGAAGATGAGGTGTATATCCACCGAAGTGGTCGTACCGGCAGAGCTGGAAAAAGTGGAATTTCGCTTTCGATTTTGCACATGCGCGAAAAACATAAACTGCGTGCCATTGAAAAGAAAATCGGAAAACAATTTGAAAAAAAGCAAATACCTACAGGGAAAGAAATTTGTGAAAAACAACTTTTCAACCAAATTGATAAAGTTGAGATGGTGGAAGTAAATGAAGATCAAATCAATCCATTTCTTGAGGTTATTTACAAAAAACTAAGCTGGCTCGACCGTGAAGAGCTTATAAAACGATTTGTTTCAGTTGAGTTTAACCGCTTTCTCGATTATTACAAAAACGCCCACGACCTTAACTTAGCAGCAAAATCGGAAACCAGACACCGCGACGATTTCAAAAGTCGCCGTGATAATCGCGACAGGAATGACCGAGGAGACAGGCCACAACGCCGACGTGACAATTCAGATGATTTCTCAGGAAAACGCGAACGGAATTTCGATATAGATTATTCCAGGTTTTTTATTAATAAAGGCAGCAAAGACAACCTGAACCCAGCCTCACTAATCGGGCTTATCAACAAATACGCGCGTGAACGCAATGTTGAAATAGGGAAAATTGAAATCATGAAGAGCTTTTCCTTTTTCGAAGTCGACAGAAAATCAGAACGTACTGTCATCGACAGTTTTCAAGGTGCTGAATTCGATAAATCGCCAGTAATGCTTGAAGTTGCCAACCCAAAAAGTGGTAGCGGATTTCGTGGTGAAAACGAAAAAAAGCGGGTAAAGAAAACTGACAAAAGAAAAACATCGGACTTCTCAAAAGGCAGCGACAAAGGCAAGAAAAAAGACTTTAAAAGCAATCCCGACAAGGGAAAGAGGAAACCTAAAAAATAGTTCGTGAATCGTGTGTTCGTGGATCGTGGTTCGTCATTCGAGGAATGAGATTAATCAATAAACGACTTTACACATCTACGTTAAAATCCCTGAGAGCCTCATTTAATGAGGTTTTTAGGTCAGTAGAAGGCTTTCTTTTTCCAATTATCAGAGCGCAACTCACCTGGTAAACTCCTGCAGCAAATTCTTTGGGAAAAGTGCCTGGAATCACTACGGATCTAGGAGGAACATACCCCTTGTATTCAACGGCTTCCGGCTTACTTACGTCGATAATACGTGTAGATTGGGTGAGCACCACATTGGCGCCCAACACGGCAGCCTCGCCTACCCTAACTCCCTCGACTACAATGCACCGGGAACCGATAAAACAGTTGTCTTCGATAATTACCGGTGCAGCCTGCACAGGTTCCAACACCCCACCAATGCCTACGCCACCACTCAAATGCACCTCATTACCGATTTGAGCACATGAGCCAACCGTAGCCCAAGTATCGACCATGGTATTTTTACCTATGAAAGCACCTATGTTGACATAAGAAGGCATCATAACGACACCTTTGTCCAGAAAAGAGCCATAGCGCGCAATGGCATGGGGCACAATACGTACCTGCTGCCGAGCAAAATCGTGTTTAAGGGGAATTTTATCGTGAAACTCGAACATACCTACTTCGGTAGTTTGCATTTTCCGAATAGGAAAATACATAATAACAGCCTTTTTTATCCAATCGTTTACTTTCCAATCGGAACCAATAGGCTCTGCCACACGCAGTTTACCTTTATCCAACGCTTCAACAACAGCCTCTATCGCTTCTACGGTCGCTTTTTCAGAAAGCAAGCTCCTGTTTAACCATGCAGCTTCAATAACCGACTTTAACTCTTTCATGTTATAACTTTTGATGCGAAAATACTGCTTTTCGCCATGTGAAAAAATCGTAATTTTGCAGCAATTTATATTATGGGAAGAATTTTAGCTATCGACTATGGTCAGAAACGTGCAGGAATTGCTGTGACAGACCCCCTGCAAATCGTTGCCAACGGCTTAACCACTGTGCACGTGAAAGATATTTGGGATTTCCTGTCGCAGTACCTGCGTAGCGAAACAGTGGACTGTATAGTTGTGGGCGAGCCAAGAACCATGCAAAACACACCTTCGGATGCCAGCCGGTTTATTGAACCTTTCGTCATTAAGCTAAAAAAAACATTTCCCGAGATGAGCATAAAGCGCGTCGACGAGCGGTTTACCAGCAAAATGGCACATGATACCATGCTGGCTGCGGGCTTAAGAAAAACGCACCGCCAAAACAAAGCGCTAGTCGACACCATCAGCGCAACACTCATTCTCCAATCGTATATGAACACAATTTAAACTTAAAAGTTTTAAAACCATGATATTACCTATTACCGCTTACGGACATCCTACACTTAAAAATGTTGGTGAAGACATTACCAAGGACTATCCTGATTTGGAAAAACTTATCGACGATATGTTTGAGACCATGGAAGTGGCTGACGGTGTTGGTTTAGCGGCCCACCAAATAAACCGTGCGATCCGGCTTTTTGTAATTGATACAACCCTGCTAAAACTTGAAAACAGCCCTTATGCCGACCAGCGACATTCCTTTATAAATGCGCAAATCTCAGAAGAAACAGGTGAAGAATGGGGTTATGAAGAAGGATGTTTAAGCGTTCCTGGCATTCACGAAGTAGTGAAACGTAAGCCTGAAATCACAATTAGCTATTACGACCGCGAATGGAATTATCATGAAAATGTAAAAATAGACGGTATG
>CAYWNI010000236.1:0-5358 GCA_964459525.1 uncultured Lentimicrobiaceae bacterium
GTTTGTTAGGCTTGAAATTAGCCCAAATATGCCGCGCTAATTTTTTTACCTAGGAAAAATTAGTAACCGCTTAAATTTGATTATCTTTGGTTCTAATTATTAAGATAATTGGAGGTTTTTAGAAGGACTGCCGTTATGGGCAAGTTTGAATACCCCATAATACATACCCTTTATCATGGTAGAGAAAAATTAATGACGATTCTTTAATTTAATAAATAGTGTTAGGTCGGAATATGCAGAAGAGACCATATAAATCGGAGTAGGCACAATTTTTATTCTAATCTTATTATGAAAAAGTTTTTAACCCTTATTTTTGTTGTAATTGTTTTCTCAACGCTTATGACTTCTTGTTACTCTCATAAGTTTATAATTGGAGATGGCCCCCAAACAGGAGTTGAAGTAACTGCAAAAAACAATTTTTTCCTGTATGGATTAATTCCTGCAAAAGTATCTGACCCACAAAAAATGGCTGGTGGATCGGAAAATTTTGAAGTAACAGAAGTTCAGACTTTTATAGATGGATTGATAAGTGCTTTAACAATAGGTATTTACACACCATCAACAACCAAGGTGCAAAAATAAATACAACTATTTTTATTGCACAACAGACTTTACATCGGTTGAGCAATATTTTACAATCGTAAACATGTGGAAATTTTTAATTCTTGCAGGGGTCTTTTTTACAGCAATTCCTGTGTTTTATTTTTTAAGGCTTGCTTATTATCTCTTAAATTCTTTTGAATTTACAAATTATGGCTATGGCATATTGACTGGGAATTTAATATTATTAATAACCGGTGTGCTTTTTTTACATTTTGGTATTAAATTAAAAAGAAACAAAAAACCAGCCCATAATAAATAGGATCATGATCGGCGCGCATGTCGATAGCTTTCGTTGCAGCGATGGCTCATGTTGAACCCGCCTCGCATGCTTGTTAGGCCTAAAATTAGCAAAATAGGCCATGCTGATTTTTTGCATAGGAAAAATCAATCCAACACAGCAACCGCTTAATTTTGAGCATATTTATTTTCAATTTTAAAATAATTGGGGGTTCTTAGACGGACCGCCGTTGGCATTAAGCATGGGAACACGTGTAGTTATAAATAAAATAGCACGGCTTTAAATTTTGTATTATCTTTACGCTCACGACATAATCGCATTAGTAATGAATACAAAATTAACATTGACGATAGAACAATCTGTTATCGAAAAAGCGAAAACATACGCAAAAGGAAAAGGACGTAGCTTATCAGACATCATTGAGAATTACCTTAAAGTCATAACTGCGGAGCAAAGAATCGTTGAAGATAATTCACCTCTTATAAGTTCTCTACGTGGAAGTTTTAAGTCACATGAATCTTTTGATTATAAGGAGGAATTATCAAAAGCACTATCTGAAAAATACAGGGTATGAAAAAGATATTGATAGACTCAGACGTAATACTCGATTTTTTCTTTGACAGAAAACCACATTCAGACAATTCTACAATAATTTTACGCCTTTGTGAAAAAGGACTAATAGATGGGTTTATCACACCCGTAATAATTAGCAATATTTATTATTTATTACGTAGAACTGCAAAACGCGAAAAAGTTATCGAAAAATTAAAGCAATTATTGACAATAACACATGTTCTACAAATGGACAAACAAGTTATAGAAAAAGCACTTAACTCTGACTTTAAAGCCTTTGAAGATGCGCTTCAGAACTTTGCAGCAATTAATTCTGGAGAAATAGAAGTAATTGTCACACGAAATGTTAAAGACTACAAAAGAAGTGAAATTGGAGTGTTGACTCCTGAAAATTTCGTTAAGTCAATAAATGCCTCATACCAATAAATAGGTCTCTGAGCGGCGCATATGCCGAAGGCTTTCGGCACAGCGATGTCGCAATGGTTATTCGAACCTAATGAACCCGCCTCCGGCTGCCAAGCTCCATCCACTTCCCAAGGAGTTATGCAGTTAAAGGAGCTAAGGGCTGTTTAAAAGGAAAAAAATTGTCCAAAAAACAGACATCCATCTATTTATCGTACTCGATATTGTATTTCTTAAGCTCCATCTCCCAATCTTTGCTTTCAACAATCTCGATAAGCGATTCATTTACAAGCTTCAACAACCCATCATCGCCTGAGGCAAAACTAAAATACTCTTTAAAATAGGAACTTGGAATCACCTTGACAACCTCATCATAATCCCCCTTGCTTACGCCATAACTCAAGGTTGCGTTATCAAACACAAAAGCCTTGATCTTGCCTCCCTCAATAGCTTTAAGACCTTCCTCAACCGTATTAAAGTCGGAAAATTTAATTTTATAGCGATATAGAAAATCAGCCGTTCCAGACGAAGGAATACTTCCAACTTTAATCTTCCTTAAATCGTCCAAACTATTTATTTCAGCACTTAATTGATGAACTGTCAGGCTAGAAGAAATACCCGCCGTAAGACCTGAAATCACAATAACTCCGGTAAAAATCCATATTATGGAGAGTAGCCTACCCAGCGGAGTTACAGGCGATTTGTCGCCATATCCAACCGTTGACATGGTTACAGCTGACCACCAAATACCATCACCAACACCATTAATCCCTTTTCGGAATTGTTGGGGATTTCGCCGTTTTTCAAACAACCAAACCACCAATCCGAATATTAAAATAACCAGAAACAAAGAAAAAACCGCTTTAAAAAAATCAAGCGTAAAGAATTTCAATAAGAAAGCGATCATATCTCCGTCCTTTTCTTTCTTCATGGCATAAGCCAAATTGGTAATGTAGTATGGTTGCGAAAAGCCAAATCTTTTAATCCTTGAGGAGGTAACTGTTAATGGAGAAATAGCAATATCAACCTCCCCCATTTCTATGGCTTTAAGCAATTCTTCTAACTCATACTCATGAATGCTATATTTGATATGCCTCGAATCGGCAATTTGCTGCCAAAGATCCATTCCCAAACCTGAGAGCTGACCACCTTCACTGATAACAAATGGAGGAGCAACCTCCAACCCAACTTTAATAACAGTAGATTCACCATTTGCTTTAATCCCCATAGAAGCAACCACTGCAAGAAGTAACAACACAAAAAAACGCTTATAATACATAGTTTTAAACTTTGAAATAACCACCAATAATTGCGAACCCAATTAAATTTTTCACGATACAAAGGCCTCTGAACGGAAAAAATGCACCAACATACAAAACCAAATCCCCGCAGAAACAATCGAAACCACTATCTTTTCACTTTTAAACTCCTGAAAAAACCGGTAAAGAAAAAGTAGTCTTCATTGCAAATATAGAATTTCTGTAATGAATATGCATTAAACATCAAATAAACGGGAAAGAACACGCCTTATCTAGTGATTCATAGATACCAAGCCTGTAGCAGGGTATTGAAAAAAGTCTGAATGTTAGCTTACGCGATGTACCAATTTTTTGGCGTGGGTCAGGGCCAGATCGAAGGAATTAAAAACGTTGTCAACCCCAACAAGTGTGGTAACACCACCTTTTTCCAACTCTGTCATCACCGGTGGTCTGACACCTGAAAGAACAATTTCGATGCCTGCATGGCGCAAAGTAATTAGCGCTCCCTTGAGGTTATAAAGTCCGGTAGAATCGATAAAAGGAACGTGTCGCATTCTTATAATCAACACCTTACCAAACCCACCTACCGATTTTATAATTTCTGAATATTCCTTTGCCGAAGCAAAAAATAAGGGGCCACTGATTTCAAAAACAGACAAGCCTTCTGGCAAAGCATTGTAGTTTTCGATCACGTCCTTATCCACTTCTCTAAGCAAAGCATCGCCACCCAAATCTGACATTCTTTTCATAAACAATAACGCCGACAACACCACACCAACTTCGATGGCTACGGTAAGATCGACCATAACAGTCAGGAAAAAAGTACTCAGCAAAACAATCATATCAAATTTAGAGCCTTTTAGTATGGACAAAAAGGAGCGCCATTCGCTCATGTTATAAGCTACCACTATAAGCACTCCGGCCAAAACCGACATCGGGATTAATTTGGCCCAACGACCAAAAAACACCATGATAAGCAACAAAGTAACAGCGTGTACCATACCTGCGATTGGTGTTCGTCCACCATTTTTTACATTGGTTGCTGTGCGGGCAATAGCTCCTGTGGCAGGTATCCCACCAAAAAATGGAGTAACCACATTGGCGATACCTTGAGCTATCAACTCTGTATTTGATCGGTGGTTTGCGCTAATCATTCCATCACTTACAACCGCCGAAAGCAGCGACTCAACTCCACCCAATATGGCAATGGTGAGCGCCGGCTGAATGTATTTGCCCAAATGCATGAATTCTATCTCCGGTATTTCAAAACCAAAACTTACAGGGATGTCTCCAAAAAAAGTCTCGATGGTAGCCACTGGAAAACCAAACAGGTGAGCCACTAGGGTAACAAGAATTATGGCAATAAACGAACCGGGAATCCGTGAGGTAAAGCGCCGGGCAAACACAACAATAAGTATGGTAAAAACAGTTACCCCCAGCGCATAAAAATTAACGGTTTCAATATTCTGGGCAAAAGCCGACCATTTTTCTATAAAATCTGAAGGCACTTTTACCACATCAAGTCCAAGAGCATCACGTATTTGGGTAGAGAAAATAACCAGAGCAATTCCACTGGTAAACCCAACCACCAAAGGGCGGGGAAAAAACTTCAGTAGCGAGCCCAACTTGAGAACACCCAACAATATCAGAATCAGCCCTGCCATCACTGTGGAGATCATCAATCCACCGAGGCCATATTGCTCCACAATGCCGTACACAATTACAATAAAAGCACCTGTGGGGCCACCAATCTGCACACGACTTCCGCCCAAAAGCGAAATGATAAAACCAGCTATTACGGCTGTAATCAACCCTTTTTCGGGAGAAACACCAGATGCGACTGCAAAAGCAATGGCCAATGGCAGCGCCACAATACCTACCACTACGCCCGAAAAGACATCTGCTTGCAACTGCTGGCGAGAAATTCCTGCTTTGAGCAGACTAAAAAATTTTGGCTTAAAAACCGGTACCATGAGTTATAAAATAGAACGTGCAAAATTAGATAGAATATGAAAGCTAACAACACAAATAAAGGTAGAATAATTCCAAAAAACATGTGCATAAAAAACAAAACTAAAATGGTACCACCAACCTTTACCATACTTCCAGTCATCTAAAAAAAGATTTGTAACAGATGATAACAATACATAGCCACCCAGTTTTGCTTATTACAACCAAAAACAATATAGGTTAAGCATATTCTGCCAATAACGACAAGTCGAGCGGTTGGTTTGCGCCTTTTTATTATTTTTGCACCCTAAAAATTAGCACACTATGTTTGAA
>CAYWNI010000237.1:0-5353 GCA_964459525.1 uncultured Lentimicrobiaceae bacterium
TTAGAAGTCAAAAAAATAGTAAGTCAAGCGAATTAGAAATGAATGATGAAAACACAAAATAATATGACAAAATAGAAACGAAATTATTACGTAGACATAGCAACACTACTACCGTTTCTTCTGCTCTTGTTTGCTGGTATCATAATGCTGATTTACCACACAGGAAAAACATTTCAAGAAACTACTCTTGGACTGGATGGCGATTCCTGGCTCAATATACATATCGTTTTTGCAGTTATTTCATTGGTAATGATATCAATACACTTGTATTTACATTTAAACTGGTTTAAAAAGCTATTCACAGGTCAATTGAAAAACAAATACTGGCTTAGGAATCTGATGTTGGTTGTTGTGTTTTCCTTAACTTTCCTTACATCGTTAATTCCATGGCTATTTTTAGAAGAGTCCAATACCGCTACGATGATGCTTGGTATACATAATAAACTGGGATTACTATTAATCGTCTTCTTCGTTATTCACCTGCTTGGTTACTTCAAATGGCTAATTAATATGACAAAAAAAGTAATGGGAAGAAATTAGATACTACAACCTTAAACTTAAGATGATGAATTTTAAACAGAGAATGATAGCTAAGGAATTAGAACAAGAATTAAGCATAAAGAATGGTCTTGTTACCGTTGATGAAACATCTTGCGATGGTTGTGGAGATTGTGTGGATGTCTGTCCTTTTTCTGCAATTGATTTGAAAAAACTTACAAATGAAGAAGTTAAGAAATTACCTTTTAAAGGTCGCATTAAGGTGATGATAAAAGGAAACGACAAAGCAACTATAAATCAAGATTTATGTACGGCTTGTGGTTTATGTATGAAACAATGCCATGAATTTGCTATCCATAAGGTGAAACAATGAATCCAATTAGGATGTTTGGATTGTTATACCATTTATGAGTTGAAGTTAGCTCAACGTTTGTTAATGAATAATGACTAAAAATCGCTGTTTGCAAATACACAGAATAGCGTCTGTTATCAAAAAACAATAAGAACTAAAAAATCAGCATGACAAAAGATAAGAAATACTATACATGGAAAGGTGTAAAGAAATTAGCACACATCCTTATCATGTTCATTGTAGGACAACCACTTATAGCGCAGCAATTTACTGAAGTATTGACAGAAGAAACTTTGTCGAAAATACTTTTTAAAGCAGAATTTTGGAAATCACATTTCGCCACAATTCTCAATTACAGAAAGCAAAAAGTAATTAATGAGCTTCTTGATGGATTTGACGGATAGTTAACAACCTCATAATGGGGAAAGATTAATAAGTGTTTACAAGACACTGCTCTGAGGGATATTCAAAATTTGATAAAGAAGAATATTTTACAAAAAGAAGCAAGCGGTGGACGAAGCACAAATTATGAATTAAAAGAAATGCCAGGGGGGTAATAACTAAGACTCTGAGCGGCGTGCATGCCGAAAGCTTACGTTACAGCGTTGTCCCGATGGCCATTGGGATTAATGTTCTACCCCAGCCGTCCACGGGTTATTTACTAACGATGCTAAGGGTTGTTTTTTGTTTGTGCCTTGCCGCAAAAGGCTTTTTGTTTGATTGGTTTTCAGGTGTCAAGCCTTTAAACAAGGAAAATATTCGCATATTATATTTTTTTAAAATTATACTATACCGACCTGTTTTCCTGCTTTTATATTGTAATCAGTTTATCTTCTCCTTTAATGAGACCGGTTAGTTTGCTCATATACTTGACTTCAACGCCTAATTCTTTTAAAGTAGCTGAAACTTTTAATTTGTCAGCACAAGATTTACAAGCTTCAATGGTTACGCCATTTTCCATTAACTTTTTCAACTCTTTCTGAACTTCAGCATCTTCTGCTGTGAGTCTGCTAGAGCCACCCCAAATAATAATATTAACGGCATCCCACCAGCCATTTTTCATTGAATTAAGCGAATACATGGCTACCATATGATGGAAAGTATCTTTATCGCTACTTGTCCAAAGAATATTCAATTTCTCCATAGGATTAATCTTTTAGATTGTATTTTGTTTTTATCTCCGTTTTTTTACTCTCATCTAGTGATTTCATATAACCTTTCCATCCCGGACAAAAATTGATATGCCACCGCCAGAACTTTCCAACAAAGGATTTTGGGGCTTTATCATACTTACCTCTCAGTTTGCATTCATCGCACATGTGCTTTTTCATGGTATTTGAATTTTTAAATGACTAAAATCTGTTTCTATTTTTTTGTATCTTTAGTGACTTTTTTGCCCACTTTGTAAATTCCTCCGAATCCTCAAATACAGTGGGTGGTACCTGATAGAATGACAACACCGTTGCATTATTTTTAAATGGTTTCAAAGGTAGTGAGCCTTCCTTTAAATATTTACCTTTATTTGTATCATCTACTTTAAGGAAAACGATGTCGTTGGCAATCATGCCAAATGCTAACCCCTCTTGGTAAAGTGCAGCACCTCCAAACATGCGTTTTATTTGTACGTCACCCCAACCAGATAATTGATCAAGGACAAATTGGATAAAATCGTTGGATACGGCCATTTGATTTCTTGGTTATTATTTAGACAAGATGCCCGATGAAATTGCTAAAAACATGGGGCTTAGATAGGGAATCAACCACAAAGTCCAAACAAGTAAACTATATCGATGGAATTTCAATATCAATCTTTCATCTTTTCTGTATAGCACCACAGCCGCCCAAATGGTGTGAAGAATCATAAGTAGAATTGCAATGATGCCAGAAATACCGTGAAAAGTAAATGAAATTCCATCACTAATTTGGAACATTATTTCTGTACCCCAAGAGTCGCAAATCAAGCCTAGCGCAAAAAACAATACATGCCATAGCTTTAATCTTCCTTGAATTTTTTCTGACCAAACGCCAATGGTATAAAACACCAAGGCAATCCCCATAACAATACCAGCAGTTTCGTCCATTATTTAGCCTTTTTACTTTCTTGAATAGAGTTTAGAGGCAATCCAAGCTCCGATTATCATTTCGACCCAGGCAATGGGAAATAAAATGGCTGCCGTACTCCATTCACCCAAACCTGTATTTACACTGGCAATCCAAAAAATACCAATGGTTGCAATTGCTGTGGTTGTTCCGGCAATAAAAACGGATTTAAAATTGTTTCCAAAAGCTACGCTGCAAAGCCAAAAGATGAAAACCAGAACTGTTGTTAATAGCATGTCCCATCCTCCCCAAATTAAGGCGTTGCTAATTTCCATTGGCCCAATGGGGATTCTGCCAGCAAAAAAATCTTCCATGAGAGGAAATGCGACGAGCATGGCTCTTGCTACCTCTGCAATATTTATCCAGATACTGGTAATTAAGGTGACAATTACGAATTGTTTGAAATTGAAATTTTTGACTTCCATACTTTCGTTTTTATGTATGGCGCAAAATTACGTCTAGCTGTAGGATTATCTCGTTGATATTTGCTAAGAAATTAGCGAAGGCGAGTTTCTTTTCGGATGCGACTTAAATGTTCTGCTGAAATTCCAATATAGGAAGCAATTTGGTGTTGCGGTATTCTCGAAATAATTTGTTTGTTATTTTTCAGTAGATTTAAATACCTTTCTTTCGGGGTTTTAATGATAAATCCCTGTCGCTCATTTTCCGTCTTGATATAGTTTATTTTAAACATATTAAAACTCATCAGGTGAAAACCAATGATTTCGGTATTTAAAAACTCCAAAGCTTCGATGGTCATCTCAATGGCTTTGATGGAATCTAAAGCTTGAATATTTATTTGGGCGTTTTGCTGAAGCAAATAACTAACAAAGTCATAGGTGTGATCATTCTCAAAATAAAAGTTGGTTGTTATTTCTTTTCCATCAGCAATAACAAAACCGCGTGCGCAACCATTTAATATAACCCTGACTTTATTACACTTTTCACCTTCTATACACAGGTAGTCTCCTTTACTATACTCAACTGGCACAAAACCTGAAAGAAACAAATCCGCATCCGCATCATTCATTTCCAGTTTTTCTATCAGGTACCTTTTGTAACTTTCCATTTTGTAAAATTATAAAAAGATTGAAGATATTATTTTAAAAACTAATGAATGATTTTGAGCTTACAATAAAAGATTCTGGTATCGGTATGAGCGAAGAAACAATTGCTAAATTATTTAAGTTGGATTAGTGTGTAACCAAGCCAGGAACCAATAATGAAAATGGTACTGGTTTAGGTTTATTGATTTGCAACGAAATTATTAAAACGAATAAATGGGATATGACTATTGACAGTCTGCTTGATATTGGCACAACCTTTATCATAGTAATTCCAAAGTATTGATAAATAGTTTTTTAATAAAATAAACCAAGACAAGCCCTGTTTAATCCGGATTCTTGTTTTGCATGCTATTGATGAATTTTAAGGTTTTTTTTGAAATACCAAATAATGTTAATGAATTCAAGCTTTTTGTGACAAGATTTTTGGTTCTATAAAGCATTGTAAAAAAATCGGAGTTGTTCTGTTAGGAAACAAAGGAAACATTGGATTCTAATAGGTTTTGAAAAACTATTATCTACCGTCTATTATTTCCCGAAATCAATATCAACCACCTTGTCAGCCACGGGTTCCAAATACCAGGTTGGGTCATTTACACCATCGGAGGTTGCCCAACTTCCAAATTTAGGATAGGCAATTAGAATATCAACCTTTTCAATAGGGTTTCGGTAGATTTCATCTGTAATTATTTCAATTCCCCATGGCAGTCCTGTCGCCGACTTATAATCTCCGGCATCATCGCCTGTATTAAAAAAAGTGGTGTTGGCCGTAGCGGTTAACGGAAACCCACTTCGGTGTACTTCATGTCCGCGGTCGTTGGTTCTGAAAAGGTAAAGCTCAGGAATAAAGGGTGCTGCATTTTCGTTAAAAGTGATAGTAAATCTTAAGGTGTCAGGGATGCCGTCAGGGCCTTCGCCGTTATTTTGATAACGGTGGTTGATGGTTTCAAACACATCATTGGTGATGATAAGCCCATTGATGTTGTCGGGATCTAAACTGGCATCGCCTGTAATCTCGGCAATAATGTTGTCACCGAAAGCGGCTTTGTTTTCATCGTACAGCATCATGGCAAATCCGTTGTCGAGGCTGGCACCAATGGCATCGATGCTCACTTTAAAACTGGCTTCGAGCGGAGTTCCGCTGCCATTGCTGGTGATTACGGCTTGGTTAGAAAGAATAAGATCGTTGAAGTCGAAGTCGCCGTACGATGGCCATAAATCTTCAAAGGCCACTATCTGCTTCCCATTCTCTGGAAAGTGTGTGATAAATGATGCATTTGGATCGTCAGGCAAATCGTCCCATCGATCGATGATGCCATCGCCATCAAAATCGCATGAA
>CAYWNI010000238.1:0-5326 GCA_964459525.1 uncultured Lentimicrobiaceae bacterium
CATTGTCACCAGTAAGCTCTTGCTACCCTATTTTCCTCTTCGCCATTTGGTTTACTTTTCAGGCTACGTTTTGGCTTGGCGATTATCCGATGCAATGGATAGAATGGCTGATATCACAATCGGGGAATATATTATCGCACTGGTTACCTGATGGAATGTTTAAAGATTTACTTATTGATGGAATTCTAGGAGGTGTTGGAGGTGTTATCGTATTCTTACCTAACATACTGATTCTCTTCTTTTTTCTTACTCTGATGGAGGCTTCTGGTTATATGGCCAGGGTAGCGTTTATTGTCGACAAACTAATGCACCGTGTAGGGCTGCATGGCAAATCGTTTGTGCCGATGCTGATGGGTTTCGGATGTAATGTTCCAGCCATAATGGCCACCCGAACCATCGAAAACAAAAACGACCGACTCGTCACCATGCTGATAATCCCATTCATGTCGTGCAGCGCTCGATATCCTGTATACATACTCATAATTAGTGCGTTTTTCTCAGAGCTGAGAGGAACAATACTTTTCGGAATCTATCTTTTCGGCATATTTCTGGCTGGCATGGTGGCTTGGATGCTAAAGAAAACACTGTTCAAGGTACAAACAATTCCATTTGTAATGGAATTACCACCCTACCGAACGCCCGCGTTGAGGTCGATACTGAAACAAACATGGTTTAAAGGCGAACAATATTTGCGAAAAATGGGTACCGTTATTCTGATAGCTAGTCTTTTAATTTGGGCTCTTGGGTATTTTCCGCAGGGCAAACACATTGATCATCAATATGATAACCAATTACTTGAATTAAAACAAAATACAATTTCAACGGAAAATAACGCTACGTTTGAACAACAACTTAGCCAGCTAAATGCTGAAAAAATGCGTCTAAAGCAAGAAAACAGCTTCATTGGGAGGCTCGGAAAATTTATTGAGCCAGCAATAGCACCTTTAGGCTTCGACTGGAAAATGGGCGTTGCTATCATCGCAGGATCAGCAGCTAAAGAAATAGTTGTCAGTACTTTAGGTGTTCTCTACCAATCACCTATTGATGATGAGCAGGGGCTTGCCCAGCGTATGACAGAACAAACTTATCATGAAGGAGCAAAATCCGGCCAAAAAATATTCTCCCCTCTAGTTGCAATTTCGTTCATGCTTTTTATATTGATATACTTTCCTTGCATTGCCGTTGTTGCAGCTATTAAAAACGAATCTGGTCACTGGAAATGGTCATTATTTTTAACCGTCTACACAACCCTACTTGCCTACCTTATTTCGTTAGGCGTATTTCAGATTGGCAGTATATTAGGATTTTAAAAAAACTTTTTGCACAAACAAATGTCCCACAATGGTTATTGAGTTTAAACTTTTTGTAGTTTTGTTATAGATTAGATTTCATCTTATTTTTTATTCTCTCAACCTCAATATTTAGAGCATATGAAGATTATAAATCCTGAAAGTTTTAACGAAACTTTTCAATATTTTGACAAGGAAATCATTGTTGAAATTATTGATATTTTTATTAACGAGTATCCTGATCGTATAGAGCACATCACCAAATCCATTGAAAATAAGAATTTTATGGACTTAAAATTTCATGCTCACAGCATGAAAGGAGTGGTAGCGAATTTCTCCGTTCCAGACCTTCAGTCGGTTGCTAGGGATCTTGAGATGGCTGGTGCTAATGCTGACAGCAGTAACATTGACTCACTTTTTGAGCAATTAAAAGAAAAAAGCCAGTTGCTTCTTGAAGATTTGAAGGAAATGCGACCTAAATACCTATAAACCTAGTCCCTGATCGTCTAGTCTATTCATTCCCTGGACTGCCAGAGGATAATTTGGCAATAGCTGCAGCGATTGTTTGTATTGTTGTCGTGCCTTTTTGTATTCCTGTTTGGCCTCAAAGGTTCTACCCAAATTATAAACCGCTTCTACATAAGATGAATCTAACTCAATTGCTTTCGTAAAATAAGATTCAGCATTTTTGTAGTCATCAACTTCAGCCAAGCATATATAACCAGCGTGGTAGTATGCTCTTTTATTCTCCGGATATAGTTCTATAACCTGATCAAAATACTTAATAGCCTCATCAAAATCACCCTTTTCATGGTTTACCATCGCCATGAAAAACAAGGCCCTTTCGTCTTGAGGTTGGTCAAGTAATGCCTGATGCAGGTAATATTCTGAAAGAGTATCACCCTGTGCAACAGCTATTGATGCCAACTGAATATAACTCATAAAGTTTGACTCGCGCAATCCAGTTGAAATCTGCAAACTAAGTTTAGCTTGTGCCGTATCGCCAGCCATCAACATGGCAATTCCTTTCATGTAATGGCTTTCAGCATTGTTTCTGTCAAGGCTTATAGCCCTGTCAACAGCTTCATTGGCAGCTTTCAAATTGTCCACCAACATATATGCTTCAGCGGATTTTAGATAACCTTTAATCCCTGTAGGATTCAGGCTTACAGCTTTTCTTAACGAAGCAAGGCTATTATCTGTTTGTCCGAGAATCAAATAAACATCAGAGAGTAATATATATAGGTCTGGGTTTTCTGGCTGCAAAAGCAAAGCTTGGTTGAGGTCGCGTAAAGCAGGATCGATGTTTCCATTCTTAAGATACATCTTGGCACGAAGCATGAAGGCGTTTCCGTTAAGGGAATCCTGACGAATATTTTCAGTGAGCAAGGCAATGGAGTCGGTTACAGAATTAACATTTTCCGTTCCCTTTTCTAGCTTGTGAGCGCAGCTACCCAAAACCAAAGTTACACCTGCAATAAAAACCAAAATCAAACCACGTAATTGTAAAAACATATTCATCTCTATTAAAATTAAAGGCACATCTGCTTTCACACAGATATGCCATTCCATTGATTACACTGTTCAATTAACAGTTTATTGCGCCTTCATGAAACTTGAAATCTTCTCATTAAGTTCCGCTACCAAGTCAGGATTATCACCTAACAGATTTTTAACAGCATCACGACCTTGCCCTAGCTTGGTTTCGCCATAGCTAAACCAAGATCCGCTTTTTTTAATGATATTGAATTCAACGCCCAAATCGATTATTTCGCCGATTTTTGAAATACCTTCACCGTAAATGATATCAAACTCAGCCTTTTTAAAAGGTGGGGCCACTTTGTTTTTTACTACTTTAACACGTACACGGTTACCTGTAATATTGTCACCATCTTTAATCTGGCTAATTCTACGAATATCAAGCCTTACAGAAGAATAAAACTTGAGTGCATTTCCTCCGGTGGTCGTTTCAGGACTTCCAAACATAACACCGATTTTATCTCGTAACTGATTAATGAACACACATATTGTACCCGTTCTACTAATGCTGGCAGTGAGTTTACGCAAAGCTTGCGACATTAATCTAGCTTGCAATCCCATTTTGGAATCACCCATCTCACCTTCAATTTCACTTTTGGGTGTAAGGGCTGCTACTGAGTCAATTACGACTACGTCGATTGCTGCGCTTCGTATAAGGCTGTCGGTTATTTCGAGTGCTTGCTCACCATGATCAGGTTGTGAAACCAACAGGTTTTCGGTGTCTACACCAAGCTTTTCGGCATAGAACCTATCGAATGCATGCTCGGCATCGATAAAAGCAGCAATACCTCCAGCTTTTTGAGCTTCGGCAATAATGTGGAGTGCGAGCGTTGTTTTACCGGAAGATTCAGGACCATAAATTTCGACAACTCTTCCTTTAGGAAAACCGCCAACACCCAAAGCATCATCTAAGCCAATGCTACCACTAGAAATAGCCGACACTTTTTCGATGGCTGTATCACCGAGCCGCATGATAGCACCTTTGCCATAGCTTTTCTCAATACTACCTAGCGTGGCTTCCAATGCTTTAAGTTTTTCGTTACGCAATTTTTCTGCGTTTTCTTTTGATTTGTCAACTGCCATAGTTTTCAGGTTTATAGGGTTTTTAAAATTTGTTGGGTATGTTCTTTCGTTTTCACTTTGTTAAATATTTGCTGAATAATCCCCTTTCCATCAATCAAGAAAGTGGTACGCAGCAAACCTTCATATTCTTTTCCATACATTTTTTTTATTCCCCAAGCTCCAAAAGCCTTAATAATTGTTTTTTCAGTATCTGAGATTAGTGGAAAAGGCAAAGTATATTTAGTAATAAACTTTTGATGCGATGCTACGCTATCCGGACTAACGCCAACAACAGCATATCCCTTCTCAAGCCACATGTTGTAGTTATCGCGTAAATCACAAGCCTCAGCAGTACAACCAGGGGTATCGTCTTTAGGATAAAAATAAATAATCAAGTTTTTTCCAGAAAAAGAACTAAGGGTTAATTCGTTACCTTTAGTATCTAATCCTTTGAAATCGGGCGCTTTATCGCCAATTGTTAGTTGTGACATAAAAAATAGTTTTTTACAAAAGTAACGATAATCTCTCAAACTTGTTTTGAAAAACTAGATTAGGCATTTTTTATAACCGACTGCTGAAAATACCGACATACAGAAGTAAGTCCGCATTGGTCGCACTTGGGTTTTCGGGCGACACAAGTATAGCGACCATGCAAAATTAACCAATGATGCGCCAGGGGAATAATATCCTCAGGAAAAAATTTCACAAGTTGTTTTTCGGTTTCCAAAGGTGTTTTCGATCGTGTTGACAAGCCAATGCGTGCCGAAACCCTGAAGACATGTGTGTCGACAGCCATGGCGGGCTTATTAAAAACCACTGAAGTAATTACATTAGCTGTTTTTCGACCCACACCAGGTAATTTTTGAAGATCCTCGATGTTGTCCGGTACTTCTCCACCAAAATCGGCAATAAGCATGATGGCCATGCCGCTCAAGTGTTTGGCTTTGTTGTTGGGGTATGAACAACTTCTAATATGTGCAAATATCTCTTCTATAGAAGCCTTAGAAAGCTCGTTTACTGTTGGGTAAGTCCGAAAAAACTCACCAGTAATTATATTTACACGTTTGTCGGTGCATTGGGCTGATAAAATCACTGCCACAAGTAATTCGTATGGAGTTCGGTACACCAACTCTGTTTCTGCAACAAGCATGTTTTTCTGAAAATAGTTAATTAGAAACTGAAAACGCTCTTTCTTGGTCATTTATAACACAATTATGTAAATGGTTTTTGCCCTGATTTAAAGTTTTTGCCAAGTGCAAATATTACAAATAATCTCAGACTAAAATCAAAAAGTTACTGTTTTCTAGACAAAAAGCCAAAATTAGGTCAATATTATCCCGCCAATCTATTGAGATCGATGAAGAAAAAATTAATTGGTTAAATAGATGTATATTAGATACTTTTTAGTAATTTTGCAGCCAATTTTTTATTAGCAT
>CAYWNI010000239.1:0-5307 GCA_964459525.1 uncultured Lentimicrobiaceae bacterium
CATGTCCATTAAGCGGGTAGAAATACTTTCCTGAGCGTGTCCTGTTAGTTTAAATTTTTCTTCAGGAAACAAAGGAGTTAAAAAATCAAAAGGAACGCGATCTCTAACTTCGTCAGGACTGCGTCCGTTAATTTTGTTCACTTTGATTAAGGGGAAGTATTTTTCTGATTCTTTTGGTGGTCTTACATTGCCTTCAACAGTATCACCTGTTTTCAGTGCAAATAGTTTTATCTGCGATTGCGATACATAAATGTCATCAGGTGAATTCAGGTAGTTATAGTCTGAAGAGCGAAGAAAACCATAACCATCAGGCATAATTTCCAGAACGCCTTCGGAAGCTACCATACCTTCAAACTCAAACGCGAATTCTGGGCGTTGTGGTTTTGGTGGCTGCTGGCTCGGTTCACGGTTACTATTTTCAGGTTTATTGTATGGCTTATTGCTTTTGTTGTCCTGATCAAACCGGGGACGTTTATCGAAAGATTTTCGTGTGTCATTTTCTTCTGACGAAGGCCTGGCTATAGGTTGTACCGGCCTGTTTTCGTCGGGAGTAGTTTTGTTTTCTTTTACCAAGTTTGAACTGGAAATCAAAGGTTGAGGTTTGCGCTCAATTCTTTCACGTTTCCTGTGGTGTGTTGATTCAGGCTTTTCTGCAGGAGCATCTTTTTTTATTTCCCCAGTGTTGGTAGCGGGTTTTACCTCATTTTTAGTGTTCTCAGGCTTTTTCTCTGGCTGCTCTGCTTTGGTTTTTTGTGGCTCTGGGTTTGCTTGCTCAGACTTTTCTGGCTTTTCTTGTTGAGCCATTGGTTTAGCATTGCTATTTTTGGCGGTTTCTGATGGTTCAACAACAATCTCTTTATTGGTAGAATTAACAGGTCTGTTTTCGCCTTTTTGATTTTTACGAGGTCGGCCACGTCGCTTTGCCACAGTTTTTTCTTCCTCCTGAAGGGTCTCTTTAGTTGGGTTTAATGCTTGGTAATCAAGGATTTTGTAAACCAATTCCTTTTTTAAAAGCTTATCTGTTTTTGGAATATTAAATTCCTCGGCAATTTGCCTTAACTCAGCAACTAGTTTGCCGTTAAGTTCCACAATATCGTACATATAAGGGATTTTGAATCATACCTAAACTAAATTAGTTCAGTATATCTAATAATTAAATTTTTTTATTGGAATAATAAGGTCCTTTTTCCTAAGTACCTTCAATGTTGCGAAAATAATATAATATTCATTATGTTCGGCACTTATGTTAAATTTTTATGGTGTTATTGAGAAAAAATACTAATATTCAGGAAAATCGTTCAAATGATCACAGAATTTTGATTTGAAAAGAGAAAAATTGCAGTTAATGATTAATTTTGCGCTTCAAAACTACGAAATATTTATGATACAACGTAAACAAACCTTATTTTTATTCTTTGCCGTATTATCTTTAGCAGGATTAATTTTTCTTCCTATTGCGAGTTTTATTGGTGAAAAGGACTCCTTGGTACTTTATGTGTACAAGTTAGTTAGTCTGGTTCCAGATTCAGTTACTGCATTCGGCTCGTTATTTTTATTGCCTTTGCTATCTATTGTTATAGTAACTGCAATTACTTCGTTTGGGGCGATTTTTATGTTTAAAAACCGAATTCTACAAATGCGAATCGTACGGTTAATGGTATTTTTACTTATTGTGGCTATCGGTTTGTTTTTCCTTTACTATACTAACGCTCTTGAGGAGGCCTCGGGTGGAAAGATTACACCAGAGTTAGGGATTTATTTGATCCCAGTTTCGATTTTGTTTTTGTTTTTTGCACTTAGAGGGATTATAGCTGATGAGCGTTTGATTAGATCTTCGGAACGGTTGCGTTAGATTACTTTATCCCTTTCGAGTTCAAGGACTTGCGCATTTATAGTCCTATCACCGTCTATTTCAAGTTTAATGCAGGTAATCACCTGATGAAATCCTGATTTGCCTGCCGCTCTTGGATTAATATAGAGGAGGTGGTGTTTTTGGTCGTTTAATATGCGGAGTATGTGGGAGTGGCCTGTGATAAACATGTCCGGTTTGTGTCTTCGGATAATATCTAGCGCCTGAGGGCTGTACCTGTCCGGATAGCCGCCAATATGTATCATGGCTACCTTTACCTTTTCGATATTGAAAATTTCAACTTCCTTGCACTGAAGTCTTATTTCATGGCCGTCAATGTTGCCGAGAACAACTTTCAATGGCTTAAACTGGTTTAGTAGGTCTAATGTTTGTAAATTGCCTATATCGCCGGCATGACAGATCATATCACAATCTTCAAAAAACGAAAACACCCTCGGGAGTAGGCTCCCGTGGGTGTCTGCAAGTATTCCAACTCTAGTCATGCTTAGAAACTAATACCAATCCCAAGCATCATGTTTTCGTTAAACTGTGTTCTGGGTCCGATATTTTGTCCGGCATCGTTTTTAAATATTACATCGTTATCGTAGATTAACTCGGAGCTAATGTTAACATTTAGCCATGAATTAACTTTCAGCACGATAGCAACTTGCCAGTTAATGTCAATGTTCTGTGGGTTTTTCAAATAGTCAGAAAACAATTCCAATTTGGTTCCAAATGATACATTTTCAAAAATATCGCGTTTATAACCCATGAGTAATTTACCTCCAAACATGGTTTTTACTTTTTTCGCATGGGTGGTGTCTCCCATGTCGTTTACAGTGGCAGGATCTAAACCAAACGAACCCAAATCAGCCAAGCGCTGATCGTTTACAATTGTCCAGCGTGCAGTAGCCGGCGAAAAATTAACATAGAAATGTTTATCAGGCGTGTATTCAACACCAGGGCCTATATCAACTGTAGCCGGCGCCAAAAATTTTGAAATGAAAATGCTTGAATCTATTTTATAATCGTATCCTTTCGCGAACTGACTCTTAAAAGTTAACACCAAAGTGGCATACCATTTATTACTAAGCTTGTGACCATAAGCCGATATAAATTCAATTTTATCGTCCGTTTTCATAGGTTGGTTATCACCTATGTAAGAATACCCCAATGCGAGGCTTAACCAATTTGTCCATTTGTGTTTGTTTTTTGTGTAGTCGGCGTTGAGTACATATTTTCCTACTGCCGCAACAGTGTTTTCACCTCCCGCTGACCAATTGGAAAAATAGCTTTGGGCAAAGTTTACGCTTAGGTTGTTTTTAACCACCCAGCTTTTTGTGCTGTCTGTTTGGGCATTTAAAAAACCAAAACCCAATAGGAGTGTTAAGAGTAACGTTACTTTTTTCATATGATTTTTTTTAAGTATAATATAGTTGATTTTTATTGCAGATTAGCTTGATAAACAGGCTTGCGCTTACAAACGACAAAAATAAAAAAATTGCTTTTAATTATACAAAGTGTTTTTTATTCTTTTAAATCCCTGTGTTTGATTGATTAGGAATGTATTTGGCTTTATTATTTCCTTTCTCAAAAGTGATATTTAGTTTGTTTAGTGTTCTTACATACTCACCATATAGTACCGCAGGTGTCCATCTCATTGCTTCAGTTAACCTGACGGCTTCTTCGGTGCAGCCGCCTCCAACATAATTCTCAACATGAATATTTGAGGGCATACCATTAAGCTCTATCACAAATGAAAGGGTAACTGTGCCATCAAGGCCGAGTTTTTTTGCATTTTCAGGATAATTGAGTTCGTTATTTATGTAGTCCGCCAATGTTTTGTATTCATTTTTGGCTGCAAAAATGGGTTTTTGATGTGTTTTTTCAACGGGTAAAATCGTTGCGGTTGTGTCGTGTGGTGAGAAAAGTGGTGGTGTGTGAAGATAACCTCGCTGTTTTGCCAATTTGCGGAATTTCTTCGCATTAAACTTGAAATTCATAAAACCTGCTGCGACAAATGATTGATCGTCTGTTTTTAAGGCTTGCCAAATTAATAAATCGAAAAGTGCAATTGCGGTGCTGTCAATAGCTGGATTTACTTTTTTAGAAATGTATTTTTTTGTGATTTGTCCATGGTTATCACAAACAAAATCAATTACAACTGTTCCTTCAACGTTGTTTTTTAAGGCTTGCTCTGGATAGTCGAAAAAAAGTTGTAAAAATCCTTTGTATTCCGACTGGGTCATTTTCATTTCTGGTGCAGTGGTGCTTTGCCCATAGAAAGTTGTTGATAGTGTTAGCGTTAAAAACAAAGCCAGGAGAATAGGGAAGTATTTCATTGCAAAATATTTGATTTAGCCTGTGAAATTACATCAATTGATCATTATTTGTTAGTTTTACAAGAAAAAAAAGTTGGTCATGGAAATGATATTTGCCCTGATTATAGGTTTTATAGTAGGTGCTTTAGCAGTAAAATTAATTGAAAAGAGTAATGTGCAGAAGATTATTAATCAGCATAATCAAGATGCTTCAGCCGCAAATGCCATTCAAATGTCGACAGAAAAGGATTTGATGCTTGCACGTGACCGGATAGGTGAATTGGATAAGCGTTTGCAATTTCAACAAAATCAGGTTGAGGAAGAGCGATTAAAACGGCATGAATCTGAAAAACTGTTGGTTTCAAAAGAAAGTGATAACAAAAACCTGATTGAAAAAATAGAGAGCAATAAAAGGGAATTGCAAGAAATGCAGGATCGCTTGCGTGTTGAATTTGAAAATGTTGCGAATAAAATAATCAAACAGCAAACCGCCGATTTTAATCAAAATACCCAAAAAGGACTTGGTGACTTGCTGAGTCCTTTAAAAGAAAAACTCATAAGTTTTGAGAAAAAGGTAGAAGAAACCTATGAAAAGGGACTCAAGGATCAGTCAGATTTGCGGGCAGAGTTTAAAAAAATATACGACCTGAGTGTAACGCTTGATAAGGATGCAAAAGACTTGACCAAAGCCCTGCGTTCCGATAGCAAGCGGCAGGGTAACTGGGGCGAAATTATTTTGGAGCGGGTTTTAGAGCGTTCCGGATTGAGTAAGGATCAGGAATACTACCTACAGTTTACTGCTAAAAACGACGAGGGGGCTACACTTCGTCCGGATGTGGTGGTGCGACTGCCTGAAGATAAGCACCTTGTGATAGATTCAAAAGTCTCTTTAACAGCCTATACGGAGTATATCTCGGCCGAGGATGATAATCAAAAAGCAAAAAAACTCAAAGAGCATCTCGACTCGGTTCGTAGGCATATCAAGGAACTCAGCGATAAACGATATGATCAATTGTTGGGCATCAACTCACCCGATTTTGTGCTGATGTTTATGCCCGTGGAGCCGGCTTTTGCCCTTGCAGTGCAAAACGACCCCGAATTGTTTAATATAGCTTGGCGCGAAAGGGTTGTGATTGT
>CAYWNI010000240.1:0-5286 GCA_964459525.1 uncultured Lentimicrobiaceae bacterium
CTCGTTTTCCTTGTTTAGCATCGACTGGCTTATGTCGCTTGATCCGCATTGGTATAGCACAATCTATGTTGTAAAAAAATTCATTATGGCCTTTTTCCATGGTGTAACTGTGATTACCGCCATCGTTATTATTTTACGTAAACTGGGTTATTTCCCAATGCTAACAAAAAAACATATTTCTGATTTTGCGCGGTATATATTTGCCTTGAGCATTATCTGGGGGTACATGTGGTTATCACAATACCTGCTTATCTGGTATGCCAATATTCCTGAAGAAACCATTTATTATATTCCACGTGAAATGGGCGAATACAAAACACTGTTTTATTTGGAGTTAATCATGAACTGGGCATTTCCATTTTTGTTTTTGATGTGGAACCGTGTAGCCAAAAATGAAAACCTTGTTCTTTTTGCCGTACTCGTGCTTATTGCAGGTCAATGGGTGGAGCTTTACATGTCAATCATGCCAAGTTTAGGACTAAAACACAGTATTACGCTAATAGAAGTTGGTACCTTTATAGGATTTGTTGGATTGTTTGGCCTTGTTGTAGGCACTTCACTTTCAAAGGTTCCGATTATTCCAAAAAATCACCCCTACCTTAGCGAAAGCTTACACGACGATCACTAGTAAATAAAGAAAAGCAAAGGGCCTTTTTCGCATACTGCGGGAAAGGCTCTTTTTTTTGCACTCCATTGATAATTTAGCCCAACACGATTGTTCATGAGCGAATTAGCACGTAAACTATTCAGCCACTTCAGCATTCTCAGTCTGGATGTTGTGTTGGGTGTAGTATGCGTGTCTATTTTCGCTGTTGATCTCATGCAGTCGCAACCCCCTTTGGCATGGTGGTTTATTCTTCCAGCTACAGCATGGGTTTTTTACACCACCGACCACCTGCTCGACGCGATGAAAACAAGAGATAATGCCACCAACCAGCGACATCTTTTTCACTATCAGAACAGAAAAATATTGACCCCAATCACAGCCACAATCGCTGTTTTTATTGTGGTAATAAACTTCTTAACCATTCCCTTTACACTAGTTCTTGCTGGATCTGTGATTGGGCTGTTTGCCTGCATTTATTTTCTCTTACTCTTTGTACTACCGTCAAAACAAAAAAAATTCATTCCAAAAGAGCTGGTAATTGCCATTGTTTATGTTTTAGGAATTTGGTTTATTCCTCTTGCTTATGGCACTGCATATACAATAGAAAGCCTATACATTATGGTCATCTTCATCTTGTTGGTTTGGATTGAAGGATGTATTATTTCGTGGTATGAGTTTAAAACAGATAATGCCGACAATCAACATTCCTTTACTACCCAATTAGGAAAGAAAAACGCTATATTTTTCTTAAAAATCGTGTTAAGCGCAGTTCTAATTATGGTAGTCTTTGTCGGAATAAAAACAGATAATTCTCTTGTTTATAATGGTTTGATTATTTTAAGTGTTATCATTAGCGGTTTATTCGCATTGCTCATTTGGCCTACTTTTTTCATGAAAAAGAACAGGTATAGGTTTGTAGGTGAAAGCCTTTTCTTTATTCCCGGATTACTTTTTTTTCTTTGATTATGCTGAATTTAGATTCGAATAAGTTTAATTAGAAGTCAAAATCATTTATTAAAATCGACACATTGTATTACTTTTGTGCTAACATAAAACTCGGCTGTAGATGACAGATACAAGACATTTAAAAGAAATTACCGTTTGTTATACCCTTACTGCGCTGCAAAGCGGGAAACAACTTGAGTCAATTTCTGAAGAAAACCCAATTCAGCTCGTTATTGGTAAAAACGAACTCCTTCCAGACTTTGAAAAGGAGTTATCAAAAAAGGGCAAAGGAGAATCTTTTGACTTTATCGTTTCTGCTGAAAATGCTTACGGACCTGTTGATCCATACGCTGTTTTTGACATCCCCCTTGATACATTTGAGCTTGAGGACGGAACCTTTGATGAAGATATGCTGAAAAAAGGAAACGTTATTCCCATGACAGATCCTGACGGCAACAAACACCATGGCGAAATCATTGATATACTCGAAACTACCGTAACTTTAGATTTCAATCATCCACTAGCTGGACAAGATTTGCATTTTGAAGGCAAAATAATTTCAATAAAATAAAGTAAACCTATGAAAACTATACTTTTAACCCTTACACTCGGACTGCTAATGATAACCGGTTGTGGATTAAATCAAAAAAAAGCAGACAAAGCTGCTAACTCTTCAACCGCTGACAAAAACCTTCGGGTTTTCAAGTCTATCAACGACAGTCTTCAAAATGATCTGATGGTTTACGGTGCAACTTATGCACAAAAAGCCATGTTAGGGATTAAATCAAAACTGGTGGAAGCCATGAAAAAAGGCGGCCCTAATTACGCTCTTGAATTTTGTAACGTAAAAGCTATACCTATTACAGACTCGCTTGCAAACGATATGAATGTTGAAATAAAACGTGTTGCAAAAAAATACCGAAACCCTGCAAATGAAACAAAAGGTGTTGAAAACGCAATATACAAGGATTATGTTATGAATTTCATCGAAGGAAAACCTACCAGCGACCGTCTTGAAATCGATGCAAATGGCCATCCGGTATTCTACAAACTCATCAAAGTTAATCAAGAATGTCTTGTTTGCCACGGCAGCCCCAATACCAATATACCTCCTAATGTAGCGGCACAAATAAAACTACTGTATCCCAATGACAAAGCAACAGATTTCACGGCAGGTCAGCCACGCGGGATGTGGGCAATTACGTTTAACGATATTCTTATTCAAACTGAAAAACCATAATGGGAGTACCTTGTGTGCATTGTGGAGAAGACTGTGGTAGCCATCCGGTTATGTGGGACGACAAACCCTTTTGTTGTCATGGGTGTAGCACTGTATATCAAATCCTTAATCAGAACAAACTCGACAAGTATTATGAAATTCAGCCCATGGCCGGAATCAAGGTGGAACGAGGTGAAAATGATACTAAATACGCCTATCTCGACATCGAAGAAATTGCTGAAAAGCTACTTACTTTTTCGGATGGCAATATACATGTTGTATCGCTCTTTATTCCAACAATACACTGCGCTTCATGTATTTGGCTGCTCGAGAACCTTCACACACTCGACGCCGCTGTTATCCAATCATCTGTCAATTTTCCACGAAAACAAGTAAGCATAACCTTCAATAGCGATAATATTTCGCTTCGCCAGCTTGTGGAACTGTTGGTTTCTATTCACTATGTTCCTGAAATTACACTCGATCAGCTCGACAAAAAAGAATCGCTCAACAGCAAACACAGCTTACTGTTAAAGATCGGTATAGCCGGTTTCAGTTTTATGAATGTGATGCTTTACAATTTCCCGGAATACTTGCCTGGTGGCGATCAGTTGGGGAGTTTATTCACAAGATTTTTTGGGTTTATGAGCTTTGTGTTGGCTTTACCTGTAGTGTTTTATAGTGCAATCGATTACTACCTGTCGGCTTTTAAAGGGCTAAAACGTAAAATTGTCAACATTGATGTTCCAATTACATTGGGTATTTTCACCCTGTTTGTGCAAAGCTCATACGAAATAATTACCTCACAAGGAATTGGTTATATGGACTCGCTGATAGGGTTAGTCTTTTTTCTGTTACTTGGAAAATGGTATCAGGGAAAAACCTACCAAGCCTTATCATTTGAACGTAACTACAAGAGTTATTTTCCTGTAGCTGTGACGATTACTGCGGAAACTGGCGAAAAAAGTATCCCTCTCAGCAAACTTGAACAGGGCGACAGGATGATCATTAGAAATCAGGAGTTAATTCCGGCAGATGCTACCCTTTTGTCAGGAAAAGCCAATATCGACTACTCGTTTGTTACCGGGGAATCAATGCCTGTTGAAAAAAAAATGGGGGCTATGATTTTTGCCGGAGGACGCCAAATTGGTGGCGCCATTGAACTAGAGGTTGTTAACAAAGTAGAACAAAGCTACCTGACACAACTTTGGAATCAGGACAAGACCGGCAAGCGGACTGATAATCAGCTTACAACACTGGTAGATGATGTAAGTCATTACTTTACCATTGTGATACTGGCCATCGCCACAATTGCAGGTGGTTATTGGCTTTTCGCAGACCCTTCGCTGGCGCTCTTTGCCTTCACTTCAGTCCTTATTATCGCCTGTCCGTGCGCTCTTGCGCTCACTGTTCCTTTTACTTTCGGAAGCACCATGCGGGTTTTTGGTAGGGCAGGTTTTTATTTAAAGAACACTGATGTAATTGAGAATTTACGAAAAACGGATACCATTGTTTTCGATAAAACCGGGACTATTACCCTAAGTCGCAGCATGAAAATTTCGTTTGTAGGAGATCAATTGACACCCGACGAACTAACGATGATCAAAGCGGTTGTATCACAATCAACTCATCCTCTTAGTGTTTCTATAAAAGACAGTATTTCAGGCCAACCAGATTGGGAAATTGAGAAATACCAGGAAATACCATCCTTGGGTATTTCGGGTTTAGTCGATGGCATTAAGATAAACCTGGGATCTAAAAAATTTGTAACCGGAAAAACCGACGATTCAGCGAATGCCAGCCGCGTTTACTGCAATATTGACAATCGTGTAGCAGGTTACTTTAGCATCGAAAACACCTACCGTGAAGGATTGGCCGAGGTAATTCAAAACCTCAAAACAAACCATGAGCTCTACTTGTTGTCAGGCGACAATGATAGCGAACGGGCTAACCTGCTCCCAATTTTCGGACAAGACGATCACATGCATTTTAACCAGAGCCCTCAAGACAAAATGGACTTTATCCTGAACCTAAAAAAACAAGGAAAAAATGTGCTGATGATTGGCGATGGACTGAATGATGCAGGAGCCTTGATGGAAAGCAGCGTTGGGTTAACCATTGCCGACGATATTTACAGCTTCTCCCCTGCTTGTGATGGAATTATCGAATCAAAGAAATTTAAATCACTACCCACCTATTTTCGTTTCTCCAACCTGGCAATCAAAATAGTTGTTATCAGCTTCATTATTTCTTTTCTATACAACGTCGTTGGCCTGTTTTTTGCGGTGCAAGGAAACCTATCTCCTATCATTGCAGCCATTCTTATGCCCATCAGTTCGGTGAGTGTTGTTGCATTCGCTACGCTGTCGATTGAGTATCTTGCGAGAAGGATGAAATTGTAATCTCCTAAATAAATTGGGATTAACGAATTAATTATAATCATTCTAAATAAATTTTGTTAATATATTTTAACAATATTTTTATTATGATTTTTAGAATTTGTATATTAATTTAG
>CAYWNI010000241.1:0-5283 GCA_964459525.1 uncultured Lentimicrobiaceae bacterium
AATTGTTACCGTTAAGCCACGGGCATTCATACCTGAAACAACACCAATCATACTAGCCCATGTAACGTAGACAAAATCAATACCCTGATCAGGATGAACAAAAGCAACAATTTTGTTTTCAGCAAAAGCCTCATTGATGTAAAAATCAAAATTTCTACCAATAATCAGGCTGCTGTCGGTACTACCAAAATTACCTGCAAACGAAGTGCAACCCACGAGCATCAAACTCTGTAAGGCATGACCAATATCGTGGGCCGCATGGTAATTCAACATACGATCGTATTTTTGTCCAATGTATTCGTAGCCATCTGCTGCCGAAAACGATACACCATAGATTTCTTCTTTGTATTCAAGCGGAATGTACTCTTCTATGTCACGGTTGAACCATCCGGTAAAATACTTCAAAAATTTTAAATATCCCGGCGAAGGAATAAGCGTGTTTATCTGCTCCACAAATGCCTCTTCCTGCTTGGCAATCAATTCTTGGGTAAGCATACCACCTGCCACGCCAAGCTCAAACGGGCTTCCCTCAAGATACATCTCCCAAAGTCCGTACTTATTTTTTTTGAGCCAATTGTCGCCAACACGATAAAAATCGGGTGCAGGTTGCGTGCGGGTAAGTTGCAAGGCTGATTTATCGGCAATTTCGGGAGGAACAATGCGCGTGGCATAATGGTAATAAACGGCCATAGCACACAAAATGAGCACTATAGTAAGAATTGTATTGCGCAAGCGTCGCCAAAAGCGACCTTTTTTATGTGGTTTTCTGGTCATCGATATCGTTGAGTAAGGTTTGTAAATCAATAAATTCGGCACAGGTTAGTAAAGCACTCATGCTCACGCCCATCAGTCCATGCAGGTTCAAGTTTTGCCCAGTTAAAAACAGGTTCGGGATTTTGGTACGTGTGCCAATGTACGACGAAAGAGCCGAACGGTAGTCGCGCAAGGTGCCATACATCGACCCGGTTGGCGACCCAATATAGTCGCGGTATGTTAGCGGAGTAGCCACGGTGTAACCCTCGATTGCCTGTTCAAACTCAGGAAATTGCTTCAACACCAAAGCCAACAGCTGGGTTGCCTTTTTCTCTTTAAAAACCTCATAATCAACCCCTCTTTTTCCCATAGGAAGATCAGCCCACTGCGCCACTTCCTCATATTTCATGTAGGTAACCACCGAAACATGATCCACTGTCGTGCTGTCAGAAGCTGGAAAATGCATAAAAAAATGCTCGGGCCACTTTTCAGAACTATACACACCTGCCAACCATACATCGGGCTGTGTGTAACTAT
The DNA here is from genome assembly GCA_964459525.1 of uncultured Lentimicrobiaceae bacterium. GTDB lineage: Bacteria > Bacteroidota > Bacteroidia > Bacteroidales > F082 > UBA6244. The sequence goes on from CAYWNI010000241.1 coordinate 1,291, forward strand.
TATAATTGTAGTTACGGTAGGCTATTGCACCTGGTTTCAGACTCAAAAACACCGCGAACGACGAAATTGTGTCGGTTTTTTGTTCAAGTCGACTGCGGTAGTTTTTTCTTATTTTTCCCTGTTCTATCATCCGCATGGTAGTTATGGGATGGATGTTGGAGATAAAAAACTGGGCGTGAAATTCTTTTCCGTTTGCACAAGCCACGCCGGTTAGCTGGTTCTCATGAAACACAAATCGAATAATTTCATGCCGCGACAAAACGGCTCCTCCTTGCTGCTCTACAACCTGTTTTAGGCGATCGGGCAGCTGTTGAGAGGGACCAACCACACGGTAGCTGCTGCTTATAAAGTAATAATTTATAAGCGCATGAACATACCAAGGTGTAGTTTGTTTTTCGCCGGCATACACAAAATTCAACGCGCTAAACACCTGCCGTAACTCGTCGTTTTCGGTCAGGCTGCAAATAAATTCCCAAGCGTTTACCGATTGTGATAGTTTTTCGGCCTTGCCAACCTGTGGCAGTCTAAGGTTATATATCTCAACGGTATTCGCCACCTCATGTATGGCTTCAATGTATTTCTCGATGGCGGCTAATTCATCAGGAAAATAGGACACGAGTTGTTGCTGGTAGTTTTTCCACCCGAGTGGAATAGAAAAAGTATGGCCAGCTATGCTAAATACCTCAAATCCATGCTCATCGAGGCGTTGGTAACGAATTCCTTCAAAAAGTCCGGCATAGCGAAACAACTTGTTCATTACCTGTCCGTTGTCCATACTCCCGATGTAGTGCAACCCCGTACTAAACTGCCGTCCCAGATGCTGAAACGATTGCAAAGTGCCACCGATATGCTGGTTTTTTTCGAGGACCAACACCTTGTACCCGTGTTTACCAAGAATAACAGCACACAACAGCCCGGCAAATCCTGACCCAGCAATAATGATGTCGAAGGTATTTTTGTTCGGGCTTTCTTTCATAAAAAATCTGGATAAGCTTTTTTTCTCTCCTTTATTATTTCAACACTCCCATCAATTATGCTATCAGTTCTTGTTGAGATTTTGTTTGTTTTTCGCCAGGCAAAGACATAAAAGGTCGCTTTGCACATCTAAAAACCCTATTGGGGCTAGGTGTACCAAATTCACAAATAAGTCTGAGTATCCTCATATTGCCGTTCCTGATAACATGAACAAATTTTTGACAAAGTTATGCATATTCTTTACACATCATGTTAGAGAAAAAGAGCTGTTGCTTGACTAGGAAAGCGGATCTTGAATCGCAAAATGAGGTTCGGCGTTCAAATTCTGTTAGCCGATGTGAAATTTTAACTTTAGTCACTTGTTACTTTTTCATTACTGATTAATCGCCATTTTCAAACTACATTTAGCTTTTGCTCCACATGTGCATGCATTTCGTATTTTTGCCTTCACTGATTTTATTTTAAATGACCACTGTAAATACTACCTTTTCATCGTTTGAAAAAACCAAAACTTGCGTTGTAATTCCAACCTACAACAATGCAGGTACGCTGGGTGTTGTGCTAGATGATATACTCAAGTATACCAACCAAATTATTGTTGTAAATGATGGATCTACCGACGGCACAACGGATTTGATACCAAAATACCGCGGTATTCAGTGGATAAGTTATGAGAAAAACGTCGGAAAAGGATGGGCATTACGTCAGGCGTTTAAAATGGCACTTGAGCTTGGCTACGACAACGTCATCACCATAGATTCTGACGGTCAGCACTTTGCATCTGATCTGATGTTGTTTGTTGAGGCAAGCACACAAAACCCAGGCACTTTATTTATTGGTGCGCGTAACATACAAACCGAGGGCATGCCGACCAAAAACACTTTTGCCAACAAATTTTCTAATTTCTGGTTTTGGGTTGAAACCGGAAAACGCATGCCAGATACGCAGTCGGGATTCAGGCTTTACCCCATTAGCCGGATGAAAAACATGGTGTTTTTTACCAAAAAATATGAATTTGAAATCGAGGTCTTGGTTCATGCCGATTGGAGCGGAATAAAAATTGACTCTATCCCGATACAGGTTTATTACCCACCTGAAAACGAGAGGGTAAGCCACTTCAGACCACTTCGCGATTTTACACGGATTTCGGTGCTGAACACCGTATTGGTGTTCCTGACATTTACGCTGGCGTGGCCAATAAAGCTGTTTCGGTACCTGGCCAACAACAAGTTTTCGGTAATTATAAAAGAACAACTCCAAAAACATAACGAAAGTCCGGTAAAAATTGCTACCGGATTGGGTTTTGGTGTTTTTATGGGAATTATTCCTGTATGGGGATTTCAGATGCTGCTTGCCGCATTTCTGGCGCACTTGTTCCGCCTGAACAAAGTACTCGTGTTGGCAGCTTCCAACATTAGCCTGCCACCGCTTATTCCTTTTATTGTGTTTTTAAGCTTCGAGCTTGGCAAGCTACTGGTAAATCAGCCCGTTGACTTTACGACCGAAATGATGTATTACCTAAAAGAACAAGTGATGCAGGGGAATTTTTACCACACACTTAACGAGTTCGGATACAGCATTTTTCAGTATGTGTTGGGGGGTTTTTTACTGGCTTCAATAGCTGGCGGCACCGTGTTTTTAATTTCGTGGCTGCTCCTATTTGTCTTTAGATCAAAGGTGAAAGGGCAAAGCCAATGAATTTATTTTTTCAATTTATCTACAACACGATTGTCCGGTTCAGGGTAGCTGCGCTGATTTTGTTTCTGGGCATCATGGCTGGTCTGGCCTATACTGCATCAAAGCTTAGCCTCTCCGAAGACATCAGTGAGGTGTTGCCGCAAAGCGAATCGATTGACAACATGAGCTTTGTGTTTTCCAATTCCGGTTTTTTAGACAAGGTGGTTTTTCATTTTTCGCTTGTTGATTCGCTTGCTCCTGCCGATTCCGATAAGTTGGCTGCTGCTGCCGACGCTCTTTCCGACTCGCTCCTGTCAAATTGCTTTCCTAACATGATTGCATCTGTCGACAAAGCTCCCGACCAGCAAACTATGATGGCGGTTTACGAACGCGTTCAGCATTTTCTGCCGCTTTTTTTGCAGCCAAACGACTATCAACAAATGGAAGCGGCTGTTAGCCGCCATGAAATACAAAAAACCCTAAAAGCCAACTACGCAACCTTGATATCGCCCGTAGGCATGGCTACGAAACAAATGCTGCGTTCCGATCCACTGCATTTTAATCTGATGGGTATTAACAAGATACAGACCTTTAACATAAACGATGATTTCACCCTTTTTGGCCAGTATTTTCTTTCGACCGATCAAAAACACCTGCTCCTGCTCGTTACGCCGCAAGCCACAAACAACACCAGCATAAACAAACAACTGTTCGACTTGGTCGATCGGTATATCATTGACATCACCGAAAACAGCCAGAATCAGATAAAAATCTCTTATTTCGGTAATCCGGTTGTGGCCCTGGGCAATGCCAGCCGAATCAAGAACGACATCATGCTTACCGTCAGCTTGGCAATACTGGCATTAATGGTGGTTATAACATTGGTGTTCAGAAAAAAACGCACTTTCTTTATTATTTTTCTCCCTGTTCTGTTTGGCGCTCTCTTTTCATTGGCGCTGATAACCCTCATCAAAGGCCAGATAAGTGCTATATCCTTGGGCATCGGCTCAGTATTGTTAGGTATTTCCGTCGATTACGCCCTGCACATTTACAGTCATTTCAGGACAAACCGTTCAAAACAGCATTTATACAGCGATTTAGCAACCCCAGTGATGCTCAGCAGCATTACTACAGCCGCAGCCTTTTTCACCTTGCTTTTTGTAAACGCCGGAGCACTAAACGATCTGGGTCTTTTTGCCGGCATCAGCGTGTTGGGAGCAGCTTTGTTTTCGCTTATTGTACTACCCCATTTACTTCCGGAAAACGAGCCTGAAGCCAAGCCAAATCATGGTTTTATCGACAAGTTAGCCAGTTTCGATTTGAGCAAAGTAAAAGGACTAG
>CAYWNI010000242.1:0-5276 GCA_964459525.1 uncultured Lentimicrobiaceae bacterium
CGACAGATTGGCTGGAGTTTTTAATAAACCAACAGTAAAAATTAAAGACAACGGTATCCTAAATAACCTCAATCTGCATTTTGAAAATGAGCCGGCACGTCACAAACTACTTGACGTAATTGGGGATGTTACCTTGCTTGGAAGAGCAATTAAAGGTAAAATTACCGCCTACCGTCCCGGACATCAAACCAATACAGAATTCACGAAAATTATCAGGGATACACTAAAAGTATAAATTATGATCAAAAACCCTCCTTTTGACATTTACGCCGAACCGGTATACGATATTAACCAGATCAAGGCCATCTTACCACACAGATCTCCTTTTTTGTTTGTCGATAAAGTTCTAGAAATGAGCGATGATCACATTGTAGCGCTCAAAAACGTTACAATGGATGAGCCTTTTTTTCAAGGACATTTTCCTGATGAACCTCTGATGCCTGGAGTCATTATGGTTGAAGCCATGGCTCAGGCTGGTGGTATTTTCGTGTTAAATACAGTAGACGAACCACAGCTTTACTCAACTTATTTTTTAAAAATTGATAAAGTCAGGTTTCGTGCAAAAGTAGTTCCCGGTGATGTTTTGGTCTTCTCAATTGAACTTTCTGGCCCCATTAAGCGTGGAATTTGTGCCATGAGAGGAATCGCCTTTGTAGGAAATAAAGTGGTCATGGAAGCAGAGCTCATGGCACAAATTACTAAGAATAAGCAAAAATAGAACTCACTATCATGAACCAACCTCTTGCATACGTACACCCTCAGGCTAAAATTGCACCAAATGTCGTTATAGAGCCTTTCGTCAATATCGAAAAGAATGTAGAAATTAAAGAAGGAACCTGGATTGGGTCTAATGTCACCATCATGGAAGGTGCCCGAATAGGCAAAAATTGCCGTATTTTCCCTGGTGCTGTTATCTCAGCTATTCCTCAGGATTTAAAATATGCAGGCGAAGACACTTCTGTAAAAATAGGTGACAATGTTACTATCCGCGAATTTGTTACCATCAACCGCGGAACAAAAGCCAACATGGAAACCGTTATTGGCAACAATTGTTTGCTTATGGCGTACGTGCATGTTGCCCACGACTGCATTTTGGGTGACAACGTAATACTCGCAAACGCGTGTAATTTAGCAGGTCATATCACCATCGACGACTGGGCCATTATTGGCGGACTCGCGGCGGTGCATCAGTTTGTGCATGTTGGGAAACATGCCATGATTTCTGGTGGTGGCATGGCGCGAAAAGACATTCCTCCGTTTACCAAAGCAGGTCGTGAGCCACTTTCGTATGCCGGTGTTAACTCGATTGGGTTACGTCGCAGAGGTTACTCAAATGAGCGCATCAACGCAATTCAGGATATTTACCGCATCATTTTCCTCAAAGGCAACAACATAACCCAGGCAATAAGCTATATCGAAGCCAATGTTCCAGCCACCGACGACAGAGACGAAATTTTAAGTTTCATCGCCAATTCGCAACGTGGTATCATGAGAGGCTACACTAGCATGAAGGACAGGGGCTAATCAACAACTATAATCAATTGTAAAATATTTTCAAATGGCAACAACCGCAGATTTCAGAAATGGGTTAATTATCGAATACAATGGAGAATTGTGGGCGATATCAGAATTTCAACATGTAAAACCGGGAAAAGGTCCGGCTTTCGTTCGCACCAAACTCAAAAATATTATCACAGGAAAAGTTATCCCAAACACGTTTACATCTGGTGTTAAAATCAACATCCAACGTGTTGAAAGAAGAACTTACCAATTTCTTTACAGTGAAGGTGACACCTTTCATTTTATGAATTCGGAAACTTTTGAGCAAACTTTTATCGATAAGAACATGGTTCCTGCTCCTGAACTTTTAAAAGAAGGACAAGAAGTTACCATTTCCTATCATGCTGAAAATGAAACACCAATGATTTGCGAGATGCCAACTTATGTTGTTCTCGAAATCGTTTATACCGAACCCGGCGATAGAGGAAATACAGCTACAAACACATTTAAAGAAGCCAAAATTGAAACAGGTGCCTTAATTAAAGTGCCCTTGTTTATTAATGTCGGCGACAAGGTAAAGGTTGATACCCGCACAGGAGAATATTCAGAACGTGTAAAAGAATAAAGATGAACTTTCCTCGCATCCACTCAGTTGCAGAAATTGCAGAAATTATCAATGGTAAGGTTATTGGTAATTCAAATCAGGAAGTAAAGGGCTTAAACGAACTTCACGTTGTAAGAAATGGCGACATTACTTTTGTCGACCATCCCAAATATTATGAAAAGGTATTAAAATCAGCAGCTACTGTCATAATAATCAACAAAGATGTTGATGCTCCAGATGGTAAAAGCCTAATATTTCATCCAGCGCCTTTTGACTCCTTTAACCAGCTTATTATGCATTTTAGGCCATTCGTTCCTTGCAGCGCTATGGTTGACCCTGACTCCACTATTGGCGAAGGCACAGTTATTCAACCAGGTGCTTTTGTTGGAAAAAATGTAACCATAGGTAAAAACTGTATTATTCATGCTAACGTTACAATTTGCGACTATTCAGTACTTGGCGACGATGTCATCATCCAACCAAATAGCGTTATAGGCGGCGATGGATACTACTTCCAACGCCGTCCGGAAGGCTATAAAAAATTCCAGTCGGGTGGACGTGTTTTGCTTGAAGACCGCGTTGAGATTGGCGCCAGTTGTACTATAGACAAGGGCGTTACGGGCGACACAACTATTGGCGAAGGAACTAAAATGGACAATCACTGTCAGGTAGGGCACGATACTATAATTGGCAAAAATTGCCTTATTGGCGCATTTGCAGCTATTGCAGGCGTAACGATTATTGAAGATGACGTGATACTATGGGCGCGTGTAGCCATAAACAAAGACATCGTTATTGGGGCAAAAGCTGTAATACTGGCTACTTCTGCTGTTGACAAATCAATTCCAGGTGGCAAAGTTTATATGGGCGCACCAGCAATCGAAGTTCGCCAATATTGGAAAGAGCAAGTTAGCCTTAGACAGCTTCCCGAATTGATTAAGAAAATGAGATAGAATTTTTAGGATAACAATCGAGATGCCGGATTAACTTTGTTCTTCCGGCATTTTTTGTGCTTTTTCGATAGCAGGATTCAAATGATAAACATCTAGCGCAACCAATACAGCAATAAAACCCCAGACTGGCACCGATAACTTATCGGTATCCAGAAAATTATTTAAAACTCCATGCGAAAAATAGGTGACCAAACCCAACAAAGCCATCATGCTTAAAAAGCGAACCTCTGTATTCCCTTTCTTGTACACGCGCAAACCTATAATTACAGTCATTGCCACCAGAAGAATAACCAAAAGCATCCCGGGGATTCCCATTTCTGCTAAAGGCCCGAGATACTCACTGTGCGCATTTCCCATGTCTCCCAGGTTGGTTGAAATAATGGTTTTTTCTTTAGCGCGCTGAAATGGAGAATAAACAAACTGATATGTTCCTGGCCCCCAACCTACAACTGGTCTCTCGTCAAACAAACGCAGAGCGGCCTGCCAGCGGTTTATCCTTTCCAAATTGGAAGCATCAGAAGAGATATTAGTTATCGACTGTATATGCTCCACAAAATTAGCCGAGGAATCTTGTTTATTTTTTTCTAACCTGTCAATGATTTGCTGTTGAAACGAGAAGAAAAGCCCAAGCAGCAAAGCAAGCGTAATAACGATTACATAAAACTTAATCCGCAAGAAATTTACGATCAACACGCCTAATGCTATAACCAAACTTATCCATGCCGCACGTCCATATGAAAAAACCACACCAACCAAAAGGATAATAACCACGCCTGCAGTAACAACGCGCCACTTGAGCGCAACATTGGGATAAAATAAGAATCCAATACTAATCGGGATAAACATTGCCAACGCAGCGCCATAAGCTGTGTGGTCGTTATAAAACGGATACATAATCCAGTGACCAACCTCCTCATCAAACCCATATTGAGAATGTAAAGTGAGGGTGTAAATAACAACAATAGTTAAGCCACTCAAATAGAGCCAGTAAAACCTCTTGATGTTTTTAATGTTTTTGAATAACATGGCAGCCATAAAATAAAATGGCACCACAAACCACAGCCGCGAAACCAAATACTTAAGCGAAACGATAGGCATTTCGCTTGTTAGCGACGTAAAAAGCATCCACAACAATTGCAAATAAATGATATAACTAATGGGATGGGTAGCAATACGTTTGTCGTATCTGTTCTCGAACAATAAGTTAGCGATAAAAAGCAACAAGACGCCAAACATCAGTGGTTCAGTGGGCAATGATATCCCCAACCCCATATCCATATCCTGAATGTTTACGGCCAGAGGAGTTAAAAAAGTGATTAACAGAATAATCTTGTCTAAAGAAGTAAGATAGTAGTAAAGGACAATGAGAACCACAGGCAATAGAAAAAGCCAGTAAACATCCTTTTGCAACACCAAATAGAAGTTTACCGCAAGAAAAAGTGCCGTTAAAACGTACACCCACAATATTTTAACTTTTTCTGTCAAAACCAGCTCACTTAATTATTTGTATGTTAATTGGTGATTGTTCTTCGTTTGCTTTCAATTAAAAAGATGATAAGCAGAGTGAAGATAAAAGAAGCAAGCGAAATAACCATAACCACCAGCCATCTAATGGGGTAGCTCTTTTTATCAGAAGGATAAGGGTATGAAACGATGTTGCTGTAAGTCATATCCGAATCGATAAACCGCTGAGCCAGTTCATAATCTAATTTCACTTCAACATAAGTACGGGCTTCATCCTGAATCATCTGGACAACCTCAATTAACTGACCGCTTGCCTTTTCCATGTTTTTCATTAAGCGGTCAACTTCTTTGCTATTAATGTTTGACGACGAACCATCAATTGTTTTTAGATATCCGCGCATTATTTCCTGCGACTGATATTCATATTGAATGATGCCTTGTTCCGTTCCCAAAACAGATAGAATTTGTTTAAGCGAATCGAGGGTTGCCCTTTTGCGCGCCAATTGCGACCCATACATGGAAATTACTTCACGGTATTTCGATTTATGTAATGAGGCAATTTTCTTATCATAAAGGGTTAATATGGCATCTACCATCAAAGCAGCAGTATCAGGACTTTTGTCCATTACATCAATTCGTACGGACTCATAAGGTGTTTTGCTTATACGTATGTTGTCGTAGTATGTATCCACAAGCACTGTTTTAAAATACTTATAGTCAGGATTTATGTTGTAGTGTTTAGCCAAATCGAACTT
>CAYWNI010000243.1:0-5247 GCA_964459525.1 uncultured Lentimicrobiaceae bacterium
AAGATGGGCACATTTTATGATCATGAACATGGTGTGGGTGGAGGTCCTTTGGCTTTAATACAAAATCAATTAGGTGGATCCAAAGAAGATGCTGAAAGATGGGCAAGTGATTTTCTGAATAATGGTCATTCTAAGGCTCCAGAAAATTTTATTAGAACGGGGATAGGTAGGTCTGTCAGTGAGAGTTCCTGGAAAAGCGAAACCCCGCCAAGAGGTTCTCAACCAAATTGGAATAATTTTGATAAAAGCTCTCTAATGAAGAACTATGATGTTATAGCTAAAAACGCTTATCGTGAAAAAAACGGAGATAAAGTGCTCTCGGTTATTAACTTCAGTAACCAGCCTGTGAAAGTAACACTAAAAACTGATCGTTTTCAAGGAAACTACAAAGAGTTGTTTAGCGAACGAGAAATGGAACTTAAAGATAGCCTAAAGCTGAAGCTGGATGCATGGGGCTATTTGGTTCTTTCGCAATAAATTGAAAAAAAACCGATTTATAAATACTTCATCATCGCTGATAAGAACACCACCACAATACCGAGTAAAAAAGTAACTCGTGCTAAAACAGCCTGTTGTTTTTGCAATGAGACAATCTTAGTTGAAGCACCTTGAGATGCAAGCTTTTTTAAGCTGGGCAGAAGAATCTCAAAGGAATAAAAGGCTGACAAAGCCATCATTGCAACCAGCACATGTTTTATAAAACTTACTGTTTCCCAGTTTGTATCAAAATTGATGATGGCTACATAGTACTCGCTGGCAATTTTCATCGGAATACCAGTTACAAACAAAACCAGCAACGAAACATAAACCAATACGCGAACACGTCTAAACATCACCCCCATGAGCTTGCCTTTTTGAGCAGGGTCAAGGGTTTTAGAAACCGAGGGCATAACCACCAACACATTAAACATCAGTCCTCCTATCCAAACGATGGTGGCCATAAGATGCAAAAAATCAAAGGAAAAGAGTAATACAGGATTGTTCGCCATTGTTGTAAAATTTGAGAAGCCGAAAATACAAAGATATTCCCATCCGACGGTCTTTTTGTATAGCTCACGAAAATTTTCTCGAATTGATCTGAAATGCTTTCAGGTTTTTTCTATTTTTATCAAATAATTAAAAATAAAAAGATGGATACGAAAGAAGTTGTTTACAACACGCTTAAAACAGCAGGAGCACCTTTAAAATCAGGCGAAATAGCTGAAAAAAGTGGCATAGACAAAAAGGAAGTTGATAAAGTGATCAAGAGCTTGGTTAAGGACAGTAAGGTTTCGTCGCCAAAGCGTTGCTACTATCAAGCAAACGAATAACCATGATCACACCAGGCTTTAACGTAGATAGTCAGCTGCTCGAAACAAAGAGTCCTGTAGTAGTTTCGCTGCAGGATATGTTTGATAGCATTGAATTCATGGCCAATAATCATGAACTACCTCGAAACCTCAAAATTCTTGAAGATGCCTGCGGAACACAGGTAACGTTTACTGCACAAGAATTAAAACTTATTGGCGATAAGTTGATGATTCTTACTCCACGTTTTGATACCATTCATCATGCAGTAGTTCACGACTCGCCTATCAATACCGTTTATGGTATGATGTTAAGCAAAAATTATCTACCCAAGAACTATATATTGGAAATTTTCGCTACCCGTGAAGCAGGCTTTAATTGGCTAAAGTTCAAACACTAATCACCCTCCCATTCCCTGAAGAAAACAGTCAGGTAGTTTACCATAAACGCATGACGCTCTTTGGCCATTTTTTTTCCTGTTGGCGTATTCATCTTGTCTTTCAATAGGAGTAGTTTTTCATAGAAATGGTTTATCGTTGTGGATTCTTCCTGACGGTATTTTTCTTTGGTCAGGTGTACACGCGGAGGCAGTGCCGGATTGTACATTTCATGTCCTTTAAAGCCGCCATAGCTAAAAGTGCGGGCGATGCCAATTGCGCCCATCGCATCAAGTCTATCTGCATCCTGAACAATGTCAAGTTCCTGTGTTCTTAATACTTGTCGGTTGAGCGAAGTACTGTATGAAATGTCTCTAATAATGGCCACCACCTGCTCAACAAGGTCGACCTCCAAACCCTGCTGCAATAAAAAACGACGTGCTTTTTCCTGCCCCAGCAAGTCATTTCCGTTGTGAAATTTAGCATCAGCAATATCATGTAGCAAAGCACCCAATTCAACAACCAACATGCTGGCTTTCTCTTCCTCAGCAATGGTCTTGGCTAAATTCCATACCCGGCATATATGCCACCAGTCGTGACCAGCTTCCGCCCCCTGCAATTGTGATTTAACAAATTGGATGGTGCTATTAATAAGTTCTTGCGACGACATAGGCGTTGAATAAACGTTTCGGCAGCCAAAAACAAATCTGGCTTTCCCTGTTATTTAGAACGATTAAAATTATTTAAGCAAAGTTAAGTGTTTAAACGCCACGATTGTTTACTTTTGCACTTTCGTTTTATTAAAAAAAAACTCACCATGAATTACGATATAATTGTATTGGGTAGTGGACCCGGAGGATATGTTGCAGCCATCCGCGCATCGCAGTTGGGCATGAAGGTTGCCGTAATAGAAAAAGCTGAAATTGGAGGCATTTGCCTCAACTGGGGTTGTATTCCTACCAAAGCACTGTTAAAAAGCGCACAGGTTTTCAATTACAGCAAACATGCAGCTGAATATGGCATTTCCATACAAGGCGATATCGAGGCCAACTTACCCGAAATGGTGAAACGTAGCCGTGGCGTTGCTGAAGGCATGAGCAAAGGCGTTCAATTTTTGTTCAAAAAAAATAAAATCGACCTTATTCAGGGCTTTGGCAAAGTGATGCCAGAAAAAAAAGTAGCTGTTACTAACAAAGACAAAAAAACCACTGAATACGAAGCCAAACACATTATTTTAGCCACTGGAGCTCGCTCACGCGAATTGCCAAATTTGCCTCAAGACGGCAAAAAAATTATAGGCTACCGCGATGCTATGGTACTCGACAAAATGCCAAAGTCGATGGTGGTGGTTGGCTCAGGAGCTATAGGCTCTGAGTTTGCTTATTTTTTCAACAGCATCGGTGTAGAGGTAACTTTGGTTGAATTTATGCCAAATATTGTTCCTCTGGAAGACGAGGAAGTATCGAAAACACTTGCCCGCGCATTTAAAAAAGCTGGCATGAAAATCATGCTCGACTCCTCTGTTGAAAAAGTAGATACTTCCGGCAAAACCTGTAAAGTAACCATAAAAACGAAAAAAGGTACCGAAGAAATCGAAGCAGACATCGTGCTTTCGGCGGTTGGCATTGCCACCAATCTCGAAGGCATTGGCCTTGAAGAAACTGGTGTTAAAACCGAAAAAGGTAAAATCCTCGTCGATGAATTTTACCAAACCAATGTACCTGGATATTACGCCATTGGCGACATTGTTCATGGCCCTGCTTTAGCGCACGTGGCTTCGCATGAAGGCATAACCTGCGTTGAGAAAATAGCTGGCATGGATGTCGAGCCTATAGATTATGGAAATATTCCGGCCTGTACGTACACCAGCCCCGAAGTGGCCAGTGTCGGCATGACCGAAAAACAAGCCAAAGAAGCCGGTCACGAAGTGAAAGTTGGAAAATTCCCATTCTCAGCATCCGGAAAAGCAAGCGCAGCTGGCAAAAAAGATGGCTTTGTGAAAGTAGTTTTTGGTGCTAAATACGGTGAATTTCTTGGTTGCCAGATGATTGGCGAAAATGTTACCGAAATGATTGCGGAAGTGGTTGTTGCACGAAAACTTGAAACCACGGGACATGAAATTATCAAATCAGTTCACCCACATCCAACCATGTCGGAAGCCGTTATGGAAGCAGCTGCCGATGCCTATGGCGAAGTAATTCATTTGTAGACAATTTTTATTCAAACCATAGAATCCCACTTTCGATTGATGGTGGGATTTTTTTAATACTACCACAACCAAGCCTATGCTATTTGAACCTTATCAATTAAACGATATAAAACTTAAAAACCGCGTTGTGATGGCTCCTCTCACCCGAGGTCGCGCCGACAACAACCACCAAAAAGCCAACGAACTTATTGCTGAATATTACCGCCAGAGGGCTTCTGCCGGGCTATTAATAACAGAAGGATCGCAGATTTCACCGATGGGAATTGGCTATCACAACACCCCAGGAATTCACACTGCCGAACAAATTGAAGGCTGGAAACTTACCACCAAAGCGGTGCATGATGCCGGGGGTAAAATTTTCATCCAACTTTGGCACGTTGGCCGCATGTCGCATCCCTATTACCTCAACGGCAATTTGCCTTTGGCTCCCTCAGCCATCAATCCTGACGTGATAATAAGAACCCCTACAGGAAAAAAGCCCAGTGTTACGCCACGCGAAATGACGCATGACGACATTCAAGAGGTTATTGCTGATTTTGCCCAAGCCGCTGCCAATGCCATGGAAGCTGGTTTCGACGGGGTAGAAATACACTCCTCAAATGGCTACCTGCTTCACCAGTTTTTTGCCCCTGACACAAACAAACGTACCGATGAATATGGAGGAAGCATACCAAACCGGACACGCCTGCTGTTTGAAGTGCTTGAAACCATGAAAACAAAAATTCCAGTCAACAGGATTGGCTTAAGGCTAAACCCCTCAGCACACAATGTCCAAGGAATGAAAGTTGAAAAAGAAACCATCCCCACCTTCGACTACATCATTGACCGCCTTAACCAATACGATCTTTCCTATTTGCACCTTTCAGAACCATTTACCGACGTTAGTACTGTTGCCTTCGCAGAACCCAATATTGCACAAAGGTATCGGCCTATCTACAAAGGAAACCTAATGATCAACAGAGGTTTTACAGGTGAATCAGCAGAAAAAATACTTGACGCAGGACTTGCCGATCTGGTGGCATTTGGTGTTCCGTTTATTGCTAATCCAGATTTGGTTTACCGCATGCAGAACAACATTCAGTTGGCGCAGGCAGACCCACTTTCGTATTACACTACGGGCGAAAAAGGGTTTACTGATTACCCAACCTATCATTAATTATTCCTTAAAAAGCGATATATCATTTTACTATCTTAGCCAAAAATTGAGTTATGTTTGACACTTACTTACAAGACTTTATCGTGCTTTGGGTGGTAATCGACCCTATTGGTTCTGTTCCAGTGTTCATTTCGCACACCACCAGACTTTCGTCCAAACAAAAAAAACAGGTCGCGCTAAAAGCCACTGTTGCAGCTTTTTTCATTTTGGTATTCTTT
>CAYWNI010000244.1:0-5233 GCA_964459525.1 uncultured Lentimicrobiaceae bacterium
TTTCATAATTTTTCTCTTTTCGCGCTCATTTTTAGCATCCTGCAAAAGTTCATCATACTTTCTAAGCTGTATGCCAGCGAGCCGTGCATACGGATATACTTTCTTTACATCACGAATTAGCTTGGTGAGTTTACGTTTTCCTTTTCTGGTGGCAGGGGAGAGCAATGAAAAGACTTCAACCTCACGCAGATTAACCATTGGCAAGGTGTCATTTGACACAACGGTTGCACGAACGGCAAGGTGACTGATGTTTTGTGCTTGCAGGCCACCCCACATAAATAAAAAGAAACTTATGAGTATTTGCTTTTTGGTCATTACCAAAAAATTACAAAAAACGTGCCTTATATTTTCTAAATGGCGGTTTTAAGCTTTGAAAGTTTGGTGCTGGTAAATTTTTCGGTGGCATAATCAAAGGTAATGTTTAATTTCTTTACCCGTTTTTTTCCGGGGAGCTCAAACATGGCATCTATCAGCACACCTTCTATAATTGATCTCAAACCCCGCGCCCCCAATTTGAATTCTACACTTTTATCAACGATAAAATCCAATGCTTTATCATCGAATGTTAGTTCAACGTCATCCATTTTAAAAAGCTTTACAAACTGCTTTGTTAATGCGTTTTTGGGTTCTGTTAAAATACGTTTGAGTGCAGCTTTATCAAGCGGGTCAAGGTAAGTTAACACCGGCATGCGACCAACAATTTCAGGAATCAGCCCAAAGCTTTTTAAATCACGCGGGGAAATGTATTGCAGCAGGTTTTCCTTATCGACACTTTCGATGTTTGATCCTGTAACAGAATATCCTACCACATTGGTTCTCAGCCTGCCTGCTATAATCCTTTCGATGCCTTGAAATGCTCCTCCTGCAACGAAAAGAATATTTTTCGTGTCGACTGCTATCATTTTCTGCTCTGGGTGTTTACGCCCACCTTGTGGTGGAACGTTAACCACTGTTCCTTCAAGTAATTTAAGCAGGGCTTGCTGAACACCTTCGCCCGAAACATCTCTGGTAATCGATGGGTTGTCGCTTTTGCGTGCGATTTTATCTATTTCATCAATAAAAATGATTCCTCTTTCTGCTGAGGGCACATCATAATCGGCAGCCTGTAGCAAACGTGTCAGGATACTTTCTACATCCTCGCCCACGTAACCAGCTTCTGTTAAAACAGTTGCATCTGCAATGGCAAAGGGTACATGCAACATGCGTGCGATCGTTTTTGCCAGCAGCGTTTTACCTGTTCCTGTATCACCGACGAGGATAATATTCGATTTTTCAATTTCCACTTCGTTTTCGTCAAAAGGCTGATCGATACGTTTGTAGTGGTTGTAAACGGCAACTGCAAGCACTTTTTTTGCATCATCCTGACCAATAACATAGCTGTCGAGAAAGGCTTTAATTTCAGCCGGTTTCATGGTTTTGCTGTGCAGGGGCTGGTGTGCTTTTCCTTTGGTGCTACCTGTTTCTTCCTTGATAATTTCCATAGCTTGATCGATACAGAAATTACAAATTTTGGCTTCCATACCAGAAATAAGCATATCTGTTTCTGATTCGGGTCTGCCACAGAAACTACAGTAATTATTTGCTTTTTTTGCCATTAGCTAATATAACCGGATGAGCTCTTTTGTTATTTTTTGTTCTTAATCAAAACTTCGTCAATCATGCCATAATCTTTGGCCTCTGTGGCTGTCATCCAGTAATCGCGGTCAGAGTCGGCCCAAACTTTTTTATAGGTTTGTCCTGAATGTGATGAAATAATGTCGTAAAGTTCCTTTTTCAGCTTTTGGATTTCGCGTGCAGTAATCTCAATATCACTGGCTTGGCCTTGAGCACCACCCATAGGCTGGTGGATAAGCACGCGCGAATGTTTCAGTGCTGTTCTTTTGCCTTTCGCTCCGGCACAAAGTAATACAGCACCCATTGAAGCAGCCATTCCGGTACAAATGGTGGCAACGTCGGGGTTAATATACTGCATGGTGTCGTAGATTCCTAGGCCCGCATACACAGAACCTCCAGGTGTGTTTAGGTAGATTTGAATATCGCGTCCCGAATCGTTTGATTCCAAAAATAAAAGCTGAGCCTGAATAATATTTGCTACATAATCATCGATCGGAACACCCAGAAAAATAATTCTGTCCATCATCAATCGGCTGAACACGTCCATTTGAGCGACGTTGAGTTGACGTTCTTCGATAATAGTGGGGGAGATATAACTACCATAGGCAGAGGTATATCTGTCGAGCGACAAACTGCTTATGCCCAAATGGTTGGTGGCATATTTCCTAAATTCTTTGCTGCTATCCATTGTATTTTTCGTTTAATTGGGTAACAAGTTCATTGAATTTCTCGTGTGTTACTTCTTCGTTTTCGAGTGTGATATTTTTCTTGAGCACTGTTATCATTTTTAAACCCTGCAGCTCTCTACGGATTTTCTCCTTTTCGTCTTGGTTACTCAAAACCTGATCGATAATGGCATCAAGTTGAGGTGAAAGCTCACCACCTGAATACACTTTAAAGTAGTCTGCAATACGGTTTCTGATGTCGGCTTCATTTACACGGGCTTCATCCCCAAATTTAGCTTTCAGTTTTTCTTCAACTAACTGCCATTTGAAGGTAGCAGAATAGTTTTTGTAATCTTCCTCAATTTTTTCGGCGGTAAGCGTATCGCGGTTGTTTTCCAGTATCCAGCGTTTTAGGAATGCGTCTGGCAGTTGAAAATCTGCTCTGTCGATGATGGTTGTCATGGCATTGTCGAGGAAATATTCATCGCTTTGTTTAGCCGACTGTTTTTTAAGCTCTTCAACAAGCTGTTTTCTGAAATCTTCTTCGGTAGCAATTTCCATTGAAGGGAAAACATTTTTGTAAAGCTCTTCGCCAAGTTCTGCGGTGGTAGGCCGGTGAATGCTATCGATAACAAATTCGTAATTAGCCGATAAAGCCTCGTCAGCATCTTCTTCAATTTCGAGGAGGTGTTTTATTTTCATTACATCACCGATGTCTTCTTTTAAGTTGACGGTGATAACATCCCCCTTTTTAAGTCCGATATATTTTTTCTTATTTTCCTCTTCTACCACGTCAATTACCTTGATGTAACGGGTTTTTCCTTGGTCTTCATCATTTCTTTTTGCGTTTTCATCCAGTTTGAAAAGCTGACCGTGAAGGGCGTCAGTATTTTCTGATAAATCAACGAGTTCTTCGTTACCGAAACGTGTTTTTATATCCTCGATAGTTTTGTTGAGTTCTTCATCAGCAACCATGATTTCGTAATAAGGCAGTTTTAGGTCGTTGATGAACTCCACATCAATTTCAGGCGCTAGTGCGATGTCGAAAAAATAATCAAAATCCTTTTGCTCTTCAAAATCGATATGCCCCATTTTTTCAATGTTGGCCATTGGCTCACCCAGAAGGTTTATTTTATTTTCAATCAGGTATTCGTTAAGCGACTGAGACACCTTTTTATTTACTTCATCGGCGGTGATGGCAACACTATATTTCTTTTTAATCATTCCCATCGGTACTTTTCCTGGTCTGAAACCTGGAATACTAGCGGTTTTCCGGTAATCGGAAAGTTGTTTGTTTACTAAGTCGATGTAATCTGATTCCTGAATGTTTACGTGTATAATAGCGCTCAGGTCGCTATTGTTTTCAAGGCTAATGTTCATTGAAGAAAGCTAAATTTGTACAAACTAAAGTGTACGGATGAAGGGAATCGAACCCCCACGCCTCGCGGCACTAGATCCTAAGTCTAGCGCGTCTACCAATTTCGCCACATCCGCATGTGTACCCATCCCAAAACGGGCTGCAAATATACTATTTTTTAATCAAATCCTGATTTTTATCCAGAATAATCAACCAAGAATCGCAGATTGGTGTTATTTTTGAGGAGGAAGCGTTTTCGAATTAATATTTTTGCACACCAAAGCGAATCATTTACCGTTTATTAAAATACAAAAACAGGTATTTCCTATGAAGTTGTTCACGAAGCGTTGCGCATTGTTCTTGCTTATTATATTGTCTTCCAGTTACTTTTGGGTAAATCGGGCTATGGGACAAGAGATGCTGGGGCTTACGCTTGGAAATTACAGTGGTTCGGCGGGGTTGCTTGTTAATCCGGCCATGATGACCAATAACAAAACGTTTCTGGACATTAACCTTGTTTCAGCCGATGTTTTTTTTCGAAATAATTTTGGCTACCTGCCAGCTTGTGACTTTGTTGTTTGGGATTTATTGAAATCAGATTACACCTTTCCAACCTATGGCGAATACGATAAAAACTTTCTCTACTATCAAGATCAGTCCTTAAAAAATGCTACTGTAAATATGCGGGTTATGGGGCCTTCGGCCACTTTGCAGGTGGGTAGGCATGGCTTTGGACTGCAAACTGGAGCACGTTTTTTCACTTCAGGAAACCGCATTCCATGGGAAATTCCGGTGTTTGGTTACGAGGGGCTTTTTTACGACCAATTGCACGGTATTCGTTTTAATGACTATGATTTTAACTTCAATTCAACAGCTTGGCTAGAGGTCGGTTTGTCGTATGCTTATGATGTTTACGACTATTTGGATAAAAAAGTGACTGTCGGCGTTTCCGTAAAAAAACTTTGGGGATATAGCGGAGCCAGCGTAAAAACCCAAAATGCCGAATACATAGTTTTTAACGACAGTACCATTAGCGTTGTTAATTTGAATGCTGAAGTTGGCTTTGCACTGCCCATGAATTATAACGAAAAAGGTTTTTCTACTGTTGACCCTTATTTTAAAGGTAGCGGTATGGGTGTAGATATAGGTGTGGTGTTTTTGAAAAAGAAGTCGGTAGATAAGCAAATATGGCGTGGAGGAAAATTATGTTCCCAAACTTATGAGGACTATATATACAGGTTGGGCGTTTCCATACTCGACATGGGTCGCCTCAAATACAAGAACAACGCTCAAAGCCATGAATTTACTGACGTGAGTGTTTTTTGGGATCAGGCTGACACGCTGCAATATACCACGATGAATCAGTTGATGGGCGATTTAAGCGCCATACTTTATGGCGACCCAAGCGCTTCGCTTGCAGGCACATCGGTAAAAATTGGTTTACCCACAGCACTTAGTGTTCAGTTCGACTACCACTACCGCAACCAATATTATTTGGGTGCTTTTTGGATTCACCCATTGCCACTTTCGGCCAATTCGCTGCGAAGGGCTCCACAGTTGGCGCTGGTACCACGTTACGAAACTCAATTTTTTGAAC
>CAYWNI010000245.1:0-5225 GCA_964459525.1 uncultured Lentimicrobiaceae bacterium
AAGATTTTAGGGGTACTTGGAGAAGTGATCAAGGTTAAATCAACACTTCCGGCAGCAATATCGCCAGCGCCAGGTGTGTACACGGGGTTTAGAATATTCTCGTTATCGAAAGTACCATCACCTGTTCCTTTACTCCATGTTATCAGGCTCTCATTAACAGAAGCACCACTCAACTGGTAAGTATCGTTTTCACAGATGGTAGCATCACCACCGGCAGAAGCCACCACAGACGGTTGAATCGTCAGGGTCATGCTCGATACTTCATCAAGGGCACACGGTGCAATAGGACTGGCAGTAATGGTTAGGGTAACCGAACCTGCAGCCATATCATTTGGACCAGGAGTGTAGGTAGGCTGTACCGAAAAACGGTCATTAAAATTCCCATCTCCACTATTTGTCCAT
This sequence comes from uncultured Lentimicrobiaceae bacterium, assembly GCA_964459525.1. Classification (GTDB taxonomy): domain Bacteria; phylum Bacteroidota; class Bacteroidia; order Bacteroidales; family F082; genus UBA6244. Next base: position 403 of record CAYWNI010000245.1, read on the forward strand.
ACAACACCTGCATAGAAGTCAGCAGAAGATGAAGGCGTAAATGTTTGAATATCACAGATGGAAGCATCAGGCCCGGCATCGGCCTGAGGTACAGGCTGGATGGTCAACACAACATCATCGGAACTTGATACAGCACAAGGTGCAATCGGATTAGCGGTAAGCGTGAGTGTTACAATACCGGCGGCCAGCTCATTGGGCCCTGGAGAATAGGAAGTATTTAAGTCGGCATCATTGTCAAAAATTCCATCGCCACCATTGTTTGTCCAAAGCAAGCTATTGGAATTATCTGTAGTAGCAGCACCTAATTGGTATGCTCCGCCCAAACACAAGTTGTCATCATCTCCGGCGAAAGCAACAGGAGCAGGATCGATGGTTAGTGTCATCTGACTGGTAGCTACAAAACTACAGGGGTTGTTTGAAAAAGCAGAAAGTGATAGCAGAACATATCCACGAGCGTTGTCAGCTGTTCCTGGGGTATATGTTGGATTTCTCGAACTTGAGTTCGGACTCCAGGTACCATCCGCGTCTAATGGAGATGCTGACCAAGTAAGGCCAGAATAATCTGAAGCTGTGGCAGATGAAAGTTGAAATCCAGTACTCGCACAAGTAGCTCCATCATTGCCGGCATCTGCCGATGCGGAAGAAATTATGGTTATAGCTAAGGTAGCTCTTGGCCCTGGATCAAAGCAGTTCGCATTTGTGCCATAAACCTGTATGTTTCCTGGTGTGGCATCTAAAGCAAAGTCAACGATGACACTTCGCTGATCAGTAGGGCCTCGAAAGGTAGCACCTGTACCTGAGTAACTCCAATGATAAACCTCTGTATTGGGTTCCGAAACCACAGAAAAACTAACATTATTACTACCTGAACAAACCTGAACAGGATCCAACTGTTCAAAAATCATTAGCTCGGGAGCGCGCTCTTCAACAATAGTAGCAGGCACAGTAGAAGTAGAAGCCGAATACCACCAGGTGTTCACCGTATTCTCATCTCCGTAGTTAAATGGGTGACATCCATTGTTTGGAGGTTCGCTGTTACATCCTGTAAAATTAGTTGCGCTAGGATCAATTTCCGAGTCGTCCCAAAAAACCAAAGGAGTTGGTCCGGGAGGGTTTACCAAACCAATCCTGAAACCATTTGGATTATCTTCGATATCATACAGCGGCAAATTAGTCAGCCCATTGATGTAAGTAACAAAAAACTCAATATTTACATTATTGAGCACTGGATTTCCCATACCATCATTTCCATTCCAAGTAAAGGTATTTGATCCTTTTTCAACAGCCCTGGTAACTTTGGCGGAAACGTAAGGAGCATCAAAATCCAAAGAAACCTCCGCATTTCCAGCTTTATCCACATTTATCACAAAATCAACAGAACCATCATTACAGTTTCCATAACCTATCGGCCAAGGCTCAATAATGGCACCTGCCGTCTCAGCTGGAGGAAAAAGAACTGAATTAGGTTCATTTAAAAAGATATCATATTCCGGCACATAAGCTTGTTCGTTTAAAACAGATTTCCGATCTTCATCAAAATCACCTGTGTCATCACACCCGGTCGAATTACAAAACATCAACCATGCTCTTCCTTCCATCTCATCAAATTGCAGGGATGTAATTATCGAATCAGAGGAATAAATATAAAACTTAGAAGAGTTTTTGTCCCATCCCCCGTCGTATGTTTCTAAAAACTGCCAAGATTTTGAGTGCAATCTACCTGTTTCCACTTCGTTGGTCGTGGTATTATATACCGTTATGTCAATTAACTCCATCTCAAAGGCATCAACTGATCTGGCGCCTGTACTGTTCAACAGGTTATCAAATTCAATATAGTATGTATCTGCCTCTGGTGGAAAAAACTCCAGCGCAGTGTATCCTCCAGTTACCAGCTGACTGGGGCCGAGCCTAGCTTGTCCTACTGTACTTATATACCCGGTACCAGAAGTGGGTAAACTGGTTTGAGCATAAACAACGACTCCATTACTGTTCTTTATCCTAAATTCAATGTGACGATTAGGATTACCAAACCCCCCACTATGTGCATTTCCACGAAAACCCATGTAAACAATCTCGTTTCTAGCAGTTGTAAATTTCAACCTGTCATCAGGGTCACAACCGAAAATAGCAAAATTTGTCCTGTCTCCGCTACCAGAATTACAGCCTCCGAAAAAGTCGTTGCACAAATACAATTGCGTGATGTCCGGATCTAATTGACATAGTTCTTTTGACCCCTCACCAAAGGACTGTTGAGGCATAAAACCAACCAACATTAAAAATAGCGCACCTAGCGCCTGTGTCGTCCGAAAGAGTCTGTTTTGTTTTGCCGCATGGAAAAAAGAGCGTAAATATTGATTCATATGGTTTTGGTTTGGTATTACATATTAAAGGTGCAAAAACACAGTGTACTTATATGCTTTTCGCATGAAATGGTTACAGATTAATGCCAATATAATAGTGGAAGGAAAAAAATGATTATTCTGCCTATGATTCAAAAAAACGAAACGAGATAGTTGATAATACAGAATATAACTGCTGTTAACAATCTCCAAACTCCTGAAACAACTCATGATTAAACGATCCAATTCAACTAAAAGCACCCAAAAGTAAACATTCTTGCATTGCAAAAGAATAAATATTATCAGTTTTTGCCCCAAGTATCATACAAAATAAAAGCGAAATAACTGAACAACCTTCTATACAGGCACGATTGATAAGACACCTTAAAGAGTTATAAGTTGCATTAGATTAAATATAAATAAGCCAAAAGATGTTGTTTGCCACATCAACTAATTATTAATGGTATTTTTGGTGCAGAAATTTCAATTCAATTCCCATGAAAAACACTTTTTTTATTCTTTTCATCGTCGGCATAATAATGATTTTAGGCGGTTGTGAACCTCAAAAATCCATTACCACTCCCCCACCCGATTGGGCTAAGTCGGTGGTTTGGTATCAGATATTTGTGGAGCGTTTCAATAATGGCGACAGTACCAACGATCCTACTCCTGAGACCATCAGAACCGCTTCGGATTTTCGTCCTGTTCCTGAAAACTGGCACGTTACACCTTGGACGCAAAGCTGGTACGACGAGGATGATTGGGCTCAGCAATCGAGTAATGATTTTTACGGAAACTTACAACTTCGTAGATATGGTGGTGATTTCAAAGGTGTACTCGATAAACTTGATTATTTGCAGGATTTAGGGGTTACGGCCATTTATTTTAATCCCATCAACGACGCACCCTCCTTGCACAAGTTTGATGTGCGCAACTGGCGACACATGGATGTGAACTTTGGTCCTGATCCTGAAGGTGATATCAAAATGATGGAAATGGAAAATCCTGCAGACCCCAATACCTGGCAATGGACTTCCGCCGACAAGCAGTTTTTACAAATTGTAGACGAACTGCACAAACGGGGTATAAAAGTAATTGTGGATTACTCGTGGAACCATACCGGAGTGGAGTTCTGGGCGTTCAAAGATGTGGTTAAAAACCAGGAAAAGTCAGCCTATAAAGATTGGTACAATATCTTGTCATTTGACGATCCTAATACTCCAGAAAACGAATTCGAATACCAAGGGTGGCTTAATATCAGCAGTTTACCTGAAATAAAGAAAGTAAATATTACCAGCGAACGCATTCATGGCAAACCCTATGAAGGTGATCAAAATACGGGGGCAAAACAACATATTTTTAATGTAACCCAGCGCTGGCTAGCACCCAATGGCGATGTTAACAAAGGAATCGACGGCGTTAGGTTGGATGTAGCCGACCAAATTCCCATGGGCTTTTGGCGCGATTACCACGATTTTGTCAAAAACATCAACCCTGAAGCCTATCTTGTAGGCGAAATTTGGTGGGAACAATGGCCCGACAAGTTGATGAATCCGGCACCTTATGTACAGGGTGATGTTTTCGATGCGGTGATGTTCTACCAAGCCTATCGTCCGGCACGCTATTTCTTTGCCAAAACCGATTATGAAATTTCAGCTGAACAACTAAAAGACAGTCTGGAATTTCAGTGGAACCGGCTGAAAAAGACCAACCGCGATGCCATGATGTCGCTAAACACCTCCCACGATTCACCGAGGTTGCTGACTTCCTTTTACAATACTGGCAAGTATAAGTTAAACGCCAAACCTGCTGATGACAAAAACTACAAAACAGGAAAGCCAGACGCCGAAACTTATCAGCGCACAAAGCTCTATCTGATGCATCAATTCACCAGTGTTGGCGCACCACAGGTGTGGAATGGCGACGAAATGGGCATGTGGGGAGCCGACGATCCTGATTGCCGCAAGCCGCTTTGGTGGCCCGAATATGATTTTGCGCTTGAAAACCGAAATAATATTCAACCTGGAGAACCAATTTACGACACGGTGGGCTTTGATAGCAAACAATTCATGTATTTTAAAAAGCTTATTCAGCTGAGAAAAGAAAACCCGGTGCTTTTCGATGGGGATTTTAATTTTTTGAAAGCAGAGGGCAAAACACTGGTTTACAGCCGAACAAACTCCTCAAACGAAATACTTGTTTTGTTTAATATGGGTGAAAAGCCTGGTTATTTTGATCTTGAAGACAACGCTGTTTATACCGATCTGATGAATGGGGGAATGCTTGACGGAAGAGTGGAATTGCCACCGCTGTCCGGGTTTATTTTAAAGAAGGCAAAATAGTTGGGCAGAAAAATAGGATGAAAGATTTTTTTGACTTTCTGTTATCGATACATAACGCCACGGAAAAGAAGCCGCACATAATATAATGACAAAACCCAAAGCACGAAGCTGTCATATCGATATCCGCTTTTTTGCGGATGAG
>CAYWNI010000246.1:0-5198 GCA_964459525.1 uncultured Lentimicrobiaceae bacterium
CTAATTTCGAACATACCTCGACTGAGAATGAGTCGTTAAATTACGGTACTTTTATTCAAAATCTGAAACAGGATCCTGAGGAACAACGGATTGTGCTAAACACCCTAAGTTCTATTTATACTGTAAAAATCAGGGAGATTGTGCGCTGCATGGCTGATAAAAACTACACCGAGGTTTTCTTGAACAATGGTAAACGTTTGGTGTTGTCAAAAACCTTAAAGGATTTTGAGGAATTATTGGTGCAGCGTGGGTTTTTTAGAACACACCAATCACATTTAATCAACATTAGGTATATCGAAGCTTACGAAAAAGGATTGGGCGGATATGTAATTATGAGCGACGAAACCAAGGTGCCTGTTTCGTCCCGTCGAAAAGATGCGTTTTTAAAACTTATTGACCAGCTTTAAGTTTTAGTTGCTATTGCATTAGTTGCTGCCTTATCAAATAATAAATCACCTAGCACGAATGCTCAGCCATGTCAGACGGTTATTCATTTGTCTATGAATTTTCTGTTTAGCGAACTACTTTTATTCAAAATTAATTTAACCCGTTTGTTTTTATGGCAAACACAATACTTAAAATTATGAATGTAAAAAGTTTACTTAAAGTTCTTGGCATCTTGTTCCTAAGCATGACTTTTGTTTTTGGGAATTGTAACAAAGATGATGATCCAACACCAACACCAACTCCTTACAATCCGGGGTTTTCAGCTACCTATTTCTCAGTAGATATGGGTGGAGTCCAGTATCTTGACTTTTACATCACCTGTATATCAGATGATTGGGAAATGATTAAGGTTGTTGTTACAGCACCAGGGGGGGCAGGTTCGGATACCTACACAGGTAGTGGTATGCTTCAGTTGCGTGGTGAACCTTTCACCTTTCCGGAGTATTTCTTGAAGCTTGGTGGTACATGGTCTTTCGCCATTACTGGTAACATCAAATCTGGCACCCATGTTGGTGAGAGTTTTGTTGCATCAACCACCCTTAATGTTTCAGGGAAATAGCAAAAATATTCGTTTATGAAGAAAAGCCACAATAGGGTTTTTCTTCATAATTTTTTGTATGCCTGGTAAATATCAGGTGAGGGTCGTGCTAACAGCGCGACCTTTTTTTTAATCATTTGCTTTATCGTCAAGCAACGGTACAAACCTAAACGTACCAAATGTTTCCTCGCTTAGTGAGCCATCTGATTCCTTTTTATAACGTATCATAGTTTGTACATCGCCTTGCCCCAAAGGAACAACAATATGCCCACCTGTTTTTAACTGATCAATCAAGTTTTGGTGAATGTTTGGAGCTGCTGCAGTAATAAGTATTTTGTCGAAAGGGCCAAAAGTGGGTAACCCAAGATTCCCATCTCCATAAAAGGCTTTAATTTTATATCTGTTTTTATGTAAAAAACTTTTTGTTTTATCAAAAAGACGTTTTTGCCTTTCTACAGTAAATACCTTAGCACCAAGGTATTCTAGAACACATGCTTGATAGCCTGAACCGGTACCAATTTCTAATATCTTATCGCCTTTGAGTACTTGAAGAAGTTCTGACTGAAATGCAACAGTATAAGGTTGCGAGATCGTCTGACCCGACCCTATCGGAAATGGCTTGTCTTCATAAGCGAACTCAAGAAATGAAGAGTCAAGAAAAAAATGACGTGGAATAGCATTGATGGCCTCTAGAACACGCTCATCTTTTATGCCCTTTTTTCTGATTGATTCAACCAGTTTTTTTCTCATGCCTTTATGGCGATATAAATCTTCCATTCCTCGCTACAATCCTTGGTTCTATTCAATTTTGTGCGAAAATAAGTATAATGACAGTAAGAAAAAACTACCTTTGCGAAAATTTTTTGTTATGATAAAAATTGGTGTTTTAGGCGTTGGCCATTTGGGCAAAATCCATTTAAATTGTATTCTTAAAGTAAGTGAATTTCAACTTGTTGGATTTTATGATCCCGATCAGGAAAGGGTGAAAGTTATTGAAAGTGAGTATGGAATTAAAGGCTATTCTAGCGTCTCAGATTTGATAGATGCAGTAGATGTGGTTGATATTGTTACACCAACCGTTTCACATTACGCATGTGCCGCTGAGGCGTTGCGCAAGTTGAAGCATGTGTTTATTGAAAAACCGATTGTTACTACTCCTGAGGAAGCGCAAAAGCTGATTGATTTGGCAACCGAAGCCAATGTAAAAGTGCAGGTAGGACATGTTGAACGGTTTAACCCAGCCTTTTTGGCAGCACAGCCGTATATCAATAGCCCGATGTTTATCGAAACCCATCGGCTGGCTTTGTTTAATCCTCGTGGAACTGATGTGCCTGTTGTACTTGACTTGATGATACATGACATTGATATTGTGTTGAGTGCTGTAAAATCAAAAGTGAAAAAGGTTCACGCCAGTGGTGTAAATGTTGTGAGCGACACTCCGGATATTGCAAACGCACGTTTGGAATTTGAAAATGGTGCTGTAGCCAATTTAACTGCTAGTCGCCTTTCGATGAAAAACATGCGGAAAACCAGACTTTTCCAACGTGATGCCTATATAACTGTTGATTTTTTAGATAAAGTTGCCGAAGTAGTGCGTATGGATGAGATCGATACGCTTCCGGAAGATCCTATGGCAATGGTTATCGATTTAGGTGATGGGAAGAAGAAAAAGCGGATTTACTTTGAAAAACCTGAAGTAGAGAATGTAAACGCTATTGTGGAAGAGCTAACAAGCTTCAAGAACTCGATTGTTTATAACACCGAACCGCCTGTAACCATTCACGATGGGTATCATGCTTTAAAAGTGGCCCATATGATAATGGACAGAATAAACGGGCAATAAAGCGAGGAGTCATCGGTTCTACAATATTTTGCAAACGTTTGCGTTTGTCACTAAAAGGTATAGGGTTTGAAGGCATATTTACGTCATCGTATAGTAACAGCATCTCTGTTATTTTTGATTATGTTTCTTGGGCAGTCGTGCTACAAGTTTACTGGAAGTCAAACAGTTCCTGCTTATCTTAGTATTGATCGAATTGATATTGAAACTTATTATGCTGAAGAGGGCACTAACTCGTCGGAGATTACGGATGTGTGGATATACGTTGATGATGGTTTGGTGGGTGTTTTTGAGCTCCCTGCTATGTTTCCGGTTTTGGTTGAAGGAAAACATAAGCTAGAAATAAGACCTGGGATTAAGCTGAATGGAATTTCCAGCACGCGTGTACCGTATCCATTTTACAGCCCCATTGTTTTTGAAGATTTGGAGTTTATTCCTGAACAAACAAAAAATTTGGGCGCGCTCGTTACTACTTATTATGCTAATTTAAACTTCCAGTGGATGGAAGATTTTGAACAACCCGATCTTTCATTTGATAAATTGTCAAGTTCTGATACCATTATTGAACGAACCTCGCCTGAGAATAATCCGATTGCATTCCTGTCTTTAAATTCACGTTACAGCGGAATAATAAATCTTACTACCGATCGCCCACGATATAGCGGTATGTCATATAGTAGTTTTCCGCTTCCATCAGCCCAAGGCGCTGTAGTGATCCTTGAAATGGATTTCAAAACTAATGTGGCGGTGCAGGTTGGTTTACTCATGAGGATTTATAGCGAGTTTGTTGAAATACCACTTGTTTTTTTAAACGAAAACACTGAGTGGACTAAGATTTATATCAATTTGGGGCCTAATATCTCGCTAAACCCAAATGCAACTGATTATAAAGTAATTTTTGGTTCTAAGTTGTATGACGATATGGAATCAGCGGAGGTGTTGTTTGATAATATTAAAATAGTTTCGCGGTGATAAAAAAAATGAATAGACGTCTTCAGGTTACTAAATATGTTCTGCTCGATTGGCTGTCGGCAGTTCTGGCTTGGAGTTTTTTCTATATCATTAGAAAATATACCGAAGATGATACCATTTTTAACCACTTTGATACTGTGGTTGATGATACTAAGTTTTGGATTGGGGTTGTTCTCATACCAATTTTCTGGCTCGTTTTATACTTGATGATTGGCTCTTACCGGCGTATTTATCGAAAGGCTAGGTTGAAAGAGCTTGGGGAAACACTAATCATTACGCTAATCGGGGTTACTATTATATTTTTTGTTCTTATTCTTGATGATTTTATTGTTACCTATAAGTCATATTACCAGTCGTTTACGGTCTTATTCTTTCTGCAATTTAGTTTCACTTATTTTTTTAGATTGGTATTAACCACCCTTACAGTAAAAAATATTCATAGTGGAAAATTGGGTTTTAATACCTTGATTATCGGGAGTAATGGTAATGCCATGAGGGTATATAACGACATTACCAATCAGGAAATATCCTCCGGTAATCATTTTATTGGTTTTGTTAATGTGCACGATCGCGATGATTTTAAAATTGGCAAGTATCTTCCTCATCTTGGTGCTTATAAGGATTTGAATTCGGTGATTACTGACTATAAAGTGGAGGAGGTGATTATTGCTATTGAGCGTGCTGAAATTAATACCATTGAACGTATTATTACCGAACTTGAAACTACCAGTGTGATTATCAAGGTTATACCAATCATGCAGGACATTATTTTTGGGTCGGTGCGAACGCGTGGTATTTTCCATACCCCGCTCATCGAGATATCACCTGACTTAATGCCGGCATGGCAACAGTCGCTTAAGCGAATAATTGATGTAATTGCTTCATTGTTAGCAATGTTCCTACTTATTCCTTTATACTTGTTCACAGCTTTTGGTGTAAAGCTATCATCAAAAGGGCCAATCATGTTTTCGCAAGAGCGTATCGGAAAACATGGGCGACCGTTTATGATGCATAAGTTCCGGTCAATGTATTCAGATGCTGAAAAGGAAGGGCCACAATTGTCGTCAGACTTGGATCCGCGCATAACACCATTTGGCCGCTTTATTAGGAAGGTACGCCTTGATGAGATCCCTCAGTTTTATACTGTTTTAAAAGGCGATATGTCGCTTGTTGGTCCCCGGCCTGAGCGTCAGTTTTATATTGACCAAATTGTGAAGAAAGCACCACATTACAGGCTTCTTATGAAGATTAAGCCTGGTATTACCTCTTGGGGGCAAGTTAAATATGGGTATGCGTCAACTGTAGATGAGATGGTAACCAGACTGCAATATGATATTTTATATTTGGAGAATATGTCTATTGCCATGGATTTTAAAATTCTCATTTATACGGTTTTGATTG
>CAYWNI010000247.1:0-5174 GCA_964459525.1 uncultured Lentimicrobiaceae bacterium
CGTGTTGGTATTAAATTCAATTCCCGGAAGATTATTTTTACACCATTCAATTGAAGCAGGGTTGTAGTCGGTGCCATATACTTTTCCGGTTTCAAGCAAATGCGACATGTGCCTGATTATTCTTCCCGGTCCGCAGCCCCAATCCAGCACTTTAATACCGGAGAGAGAAATATATTTTGAGAAATAGGACAGTATCCACTTGGCAGAAGCTTTACTTTTGGTGTAATACTCTTCATAATCAATCTGAAATGATTCGTAAATTAAATAATCGGGAGGTAGCTTTGCTTCAGGATTGTTTAAAAGAAATTGCCTGTTTTTTTTCCGCTTTTTAAATTTGAAATAGTAAAACCTTAAATCATCCGTAAGTTTCATTAAACCAGCCCAACGCAACAAAACGGAAACATCCCCTTTTTTCATGAATTCCCTTTTAAGAAAGTTACAAAAGTAAGAAAACTAACTAATGAGCTGTAATTTTCTATGTGTTGAACACCTGCTCCCACCTTCCGATGGCTATCGGAAGGTGGGAGCGGAGTGCGGTGTTTAAAAATACCAGCTCATGATAGATTCACACAATTGAAGCCTTTCTATCCCTCTAACTCACTTCCAAGCGATGATTTTGCAAAAGCCTGCGCTCCAATTGCCACTGCCTCAGAAGTTCCCAAAATAGAAACGCCAACCCCAATTTTTTTTATCGGCTGATAGGTCACGGTTTTTTCTGATTGTGGCACGGTGATTTTGATTTCATCATTTTTCACAAAATCTTTGGCGCAATCGGTATTGTGCAGGTTGTAGGCAAACACTTCCATGCGTGGCAATGTTTGTCCGTTAGGTTTAAAAAACCTGCCGTTCATGGTTTCAACAGCTTTCGGCAGAAACAAAGGCCATGCGCCAGAAAGCCCTCCACCAATAACAACCAGTCCGTCGATAAGGGTAATGGCATTGGCCAATACTTCGCCCAGAATAGTTCCAAAATAGTCCCATGCTGCTAAAGCAGCAGCAGTGTTTCCGACCATTTCACCTTTCCCAATTCGGTAAATGTCGAAAGGTGGTGGCACAGCGGTTAAGTCAAGGTTGGCTTTTTCAGCGAAAATCCGCTGTATCCCGCGAATACTCAATACCTCTTCAACACTTTGGTTCATTTTAGCAGGATTCGACATGCGGTTGATTTCGGCTCCGGCTGAATTATCGCCCAACAACAGTTTTCCATCCAAAACAATGCCGGCACCAAAACCTGTTCCTAACGTTACGCCAAGTAAATTCTTGTATTGTTTGGTGTTGTTGTTTTGGCGCAACTGCTTGTTCACCGCAGGAAGTAAACCATTCATGGCCTCTCCCAGCGCAAACAAATCGCCATCGTTGTTGATAAAAACAGGCAAATTGAATGTCGTTTCCAAAAAGGCTTTTAAAGCCACGCCATTTCTGAAAAGGGGCAGGTTTTCTAAATCGCCAATTATCCCCAGCTGGTAATCAGCAGGCCCCGGAAAGCAAAAACTGATGGCTACCGCCAGGTTGCCACTTTGCTGATTAATGGTTGTAAAACCCTCTACCAATCTGTTTAACAATGTGTCGAGGTCAGCTGCCGGAGCAGGTAGGGTAATGCTGGCCACCGTTGTATGATGCTCGTCAAGGGCATGAAAAACAAGGTTTGTGCCTCCGGCATCTAAAGTGAGTATCGTGTAATGGGAATTGTTCATCTTGCTATTTTTTAGTGAGCTTGCAGCCAATTTTCGCCTGTATTCATATCAACAATTACAGGAACGTTGAGGGTCATTGCCTCTTTCATATTTTTTTCGATAATGGGTTTTATGGTATCCAGTTCATCACGGTGCACATCAAAAACCAATTCATCGTGAACTTGCAGAATCATTCTCGACTTCATTTTCCTATTGGTCAACTCGTTAAACACATTTATCATGGCTATTTTAATCATGTCTGCTGACGAACCCTGAATGGGCGCATTAATGGCGTTTCGCTCGGCAAATCCTCTTACCACCCCATTTCCTGAGTTGATATCGGTTAAATACCGCTTACGCCCTTTGATGGTTTCAACATATCCGTTCTCCTTTGCGAATTGGATGGTGTTGTCCATGTATTTTTTTACGCCGGGGTATTTTTCAAAATAGTTGGTAATTATGTCGGCAGCTTCGCGTCGTGGAATGCCTAGCCGTTCACTGAGGCCGAAAGCAGAAATTCCGTAGATAATACCAAAGTTCACTGTTTTGGCATTTCGCCGCATATTGCGGGTTATTTCGGCCAACGGCAAGTTGTAAACCCTTGCTGCCGTAGCCGTGTGGATGTCGACACCCTGATTAAAATCGTTTATCATGGCTTGATCCTTGCTTAAGTGGGCAATGATGCGCAATTCGATTTGTGAATAATCGGCAGCAAGCAGCACGTAATCGCTGTTGCGCGGGATAAACGCCTTTCTGATTTCACGACCCAATGGGGTACGTATAGGAATGTTTTGCAGGTTCGGATTGTTGGAGCTCAGGCGTCCCGTTGCGGCAACAGCTTGGTTGTAAGAAGTGTGAATTCTTCCATCGCGTGCATTTACAAGCGCTGGAAGGGTGTCGACGTAAGTTGATTTTAGCTTGGCCAGTGACCGAAATTCAAGAATGTGTTCGATAATCGGGTGGCGGTGGGCAATTTTCAACAACTCATCTTCACCGGTTTTGTATTGTCCGGTTTTGGTTTTTTTTGGTTTGTCGATAATGGCCAGTTTTTCAAAAAGCACCTCGCCCATTTGTTTGGGGGAGGCGATGTTGAATGTTACCCCGGCAAGTTCATAAATTTCGGTTTGGGTAATTTTAATTTGGGCTTCCAGCTCCAGGCTGAATTGCTTTAACGTTTCAACGTCCAATTTTACTCCTTCCGACTCCATCGAGGCCAGCACAGGTATCAGCGGCATTTCTATCTCGTTAAACAGATCCGTTAACGCGGCTTCTTTCAACATGGGCTCAAATACCTGTTTTAGCTGCAAGGTGATGTCGGCATCTTCGGCGGCATATTCAAAAACCTCTTCGGGGTTTAGGTCACCCATCGAGCCCTGACTTTTTCCTTTTTTTCCAATCAACGTCTCGATGCTTACAGGTTTGTAACCCAAATACGTTTCGGCCAGCACGTCCATGTTATGCCGCATATCAGGCTGCAAAAGATAGTGGGCAATCATGGTATCGAAAAGTTTTCCGGCTACTTTTACCTCGTACCAGTTGAGAATAGCAGCATCAAACTTGATGTTTTGCCCAATTTTGAGCGTATCGGGGTTTTCGAGCAGGGGTTTGAAAAAGCCAACTGTTTGAAGCGCTTCGTTGTAGTTAGCTGAAACGGGCACATACCAGGCTTCGTTTGGCCTTACGGCGAACGACATGCCTACCAGCTCGGCGCTATTCGGGTCGGTGCCGGTAGTTTCGGTGTCAAAACAAACCTCAGGATGCGTGGCTAATTGTGCTGCAAGATTTTTAATTTCCTCAGGCTTTACAACCAGATGGTAGGTATGTTTGGTGGTGGTAATGTCCTGCGCTGGGTTGATGCTTTCGACTTCCGAAAACAAATCAGGTTGTGCCGACGCACTTATTTGAGGCGTAAAAATAGCTTCGAAACGTGAGGCAAAATTCCTAAACTCTAATTCATCAAATAGCTTTTTAAGCTGCTCAAAATCTGGTTTTTCGAGTATTAAATCATCTGGGTTAAACGGAACTGGTGCATCCAGAATTATGGTGGCCAACGACTTACTTTGGCGTGCCTGATCGGCAAAATTCTCCAGATTTTCTTTAAGTTTGCCCTTTAAACTGGCGGTATTGGCCAGCAGATTTTCCATCGAGTCGAATTCGGCAATAAGTTTGATGGCTGTTTTTTCGCCCACGCCTGGCACGCCTGGAATATTATCCGAAGCATCGCCCCACAACCCTAACAGGTCTATCATTTGTTCGGGACGACTCAGGCTGTATCGTGCGCACACCTCTTTCACACCCCAAACTTCAGCCCCATTTCCCATGCGGGCAGGTTTGTACATAAAAATATTGTCGCTTACCAACTGCCCAAAATCCTTATCGGGAGTCATCATGTAGGTGGTAAACCCTTGTTTTTCGGCCTGTTTAGCCAAAGTGCCAATAACATCATCGGCTTCGTAACCATCGGCGAGCAAAATAGGAATGTTAAACCCTCTGATCAGCTCCATGATGTAGGGAATGGAAGCCGATAAATCTTCTGGCATTTTCTCGCGATTGGCTTTGTAGGCGGCAAAATCGTCGTGGCGCACAGTTGGCGCATGGGTATCGAAAGCAACGCCGATGTGCGATGGTTTTTCGTTTTTGAGAATATCCAACAGCGAGTTGGCAAAGCCAAGTATGGCAGAGGTATTTTGTCCTTTGCTGTTTATGCGTGGGTTCTTGCTTAGCGCGAAATAGGCCCGGTAAATCAAGGCCATGGCATCGAGCAAAAACAGTTTTTTTGGTTCGTTCATGAAGTTGGTGTTAAGAAAGACAAAAGTAACAAAATACAACCATGTTTTTTTCAACGCCGGCTTGTTGGAAAGTAATTCAAAACCATCCAAAATTCGCCCTATCTCGCTGTAACTTTATCGCGATATCACCTAAATATAAATAAGCAACTTATGGCAAAAGCAACCTCAACTACCCGTAAAAAAAGCGAACCCCGAAAAATATTTGTAAACGACACATCCGTAATTTTGTATAACCACAACGCCATCAATGAGTTTGCCGAGCACGATGTGGCTATTCCGATTACAGTTCTCGAAGAACTCGACAATTTTAAAAAAGGTAATACGATCAAGAATTTTGAAGCACGTGAGTTTATCCGGTTTTTGGATAATATTTCCGGAAAGACAGCCATCACCGACTGGCGTAAGCTAAATGGAGCAACAAAAGGCTCGTTCAAGGTGGTGATGAATGAGAAAAGTGACCTTGATGCCCGTGAAATTTTTGACGAAAACAAACCCGATCACCGCATACTCAATGCAGCCATAAAACTGAAAGAAGAAAATCCCGAACGTAAGGTTATTTTGGTGAGCAAAGACATCAACCTCCGCCTTAAAGCCAAGGCCATGAACCTGCAGGCCGAAGATTTTGAAACAGGAAAAGTGAAAAATCTGGAGGCATTATACACGGGTAGCTCTGTGGTTGATATGGTAAACCCCGACGCCATCGACAAACTAT
>CAYWNI010000248.1:0-5163 GCA_964459525.1 uncultured Lentimicrobiaceae bacterium
TGCATTGATCATAACGCCTCCGTGTGCTGAAATTTTCATCGGCCATTTGCTATCGCTGTCATTATAAAATGATAAGTTAGGTTGGTTAAGGTGGTCAACGGCCACGCCAACAAAAAACTGATCGTAATAGCTCATGATCAACCCAGCGCTGAAATCGATAGCAGTGATATTATCGCTTGTGGGCGGTGTTTCTGAAGTTGACGGGTTAATATTTCCTGTGGTGGGATTAATTTGGTCGGCAAAAACGAGTTTGTTCCAGTTTAAATGTTCTTGATAATACCCTGCTTTTATGCCAAAACTGAGTAAAATTGGTTCTGAAACTTGAAGTTTGTATGAGTAAAATGCTGAAACCGAATTTCTTACCAACGCACCATCTCCTTGAGCATCGCTCATTACAAGAATACCAAAACCACTGTTGATTCCAGGTAGACTTTGGTCGTAACTTAAGTTGTATGTTACAAAAGCATTAGAAAGGCTTGGGTATTGGTTTCGGTAGTTCAAGCCAAGCCTGCCGCACTCGGTACTTCCAGCCATAGCTGGGTTTAAATACAACGGGTTGGCGTAAAATTGTGAGAATTCAGAATCCTGAGCCCTTAGAAAACTATACGCGGAAACAAGTAGTGTAATTATAATAAATCGGAATGCTCTGACCATTATTTCATGCAATTATTTAATTTGGTTTCGCGACCACAATTATACGATCTTTATCCTTTTTTAAATCTGAATGGTTGTACTCAGAAATTTTGCCGCAAACTTAAACAAAATAAAACAAATGAAACATCGTTATCAATCATAATTATAACTCGAACTTTGTTTTTTTGTTATTTGTCAATCTAAAAAATATACATGAAATATATACGATTTGTTTCACTTGCCCTATTTATTTTGTTTGCTGTTGATCTTTTTTCGATTGATTATCAGTTTCATGAAAAACTGAAGTGGCAGACAATACAGTCGATAAAAATGCCCGACGGAACCCAAGTATTGCGTCCTGTTTTTGAGTCGGCTGTTTTTAGAAATAATCAGGAATTGCCAGTTTTTACTGCTATTTATCCCATTCATACTGCCGATGCTGATGCCCAGGCAGCTATTGCTTCTATGCGTTTTGAGCGTATGTCAGATCAGGAAAATCTTGTTTTGCTTCCATTTCAAGCGCTTTTGACCGAGATTAATCCGGTTGCTGATGTTGTGCTAATGAGTAAAGAGCCATGGGTTACAGTAAGTTTTGTTCCTATTCGCTATAATGACAGTATTCAGTCGTTTGAAAAATTAGTTGCCTTTGATGTGATTTTAGATATTACAGATGTGCCCAGCCGCGAGACTAGCACGGCTGTTTATGCCAGTCAAAGTGTGCTTTCTTCAGGCAACTGGTATAAGATTAAGGTGAATGAAACCGGGATGCATCAGATAACCTATAACGACCTGTCGGCCATGGGTTTCGATCTCAATGCCTCTAGTGCAAATATTGCCGTGTTTGGTAATGGTGGTGGCGTTCTTCCAGAGAAAAACGACACGCCTGTCTATGACGATCTGGTTGAGAATCCAATTTTGGTTGTTGACGGGGGTGATGGAAAAATGGATCAAGGCGATAAGCTTGTTTTTTATGCCCAAGGCCCTATAACTTGGCATTGGAATGTTTTCGATCAGGCATTTAACCATCAGAATAATTATTACGATGACTACGCCTATTATTTTATTACATCTCTGCCAACAGCTGGAAAACGTATAGAAACGCAGACTGCTCCAACCGAAAGTGCAGATATGGAAGTTTCGGATTTTATCGATTATGCCTATCATGAAGAAGACATAAGAAATCTTGCGGGCATGGGGCGCACATGGTTTGGTGAGCTCTACGACCTTTCTTCGCTTACTTACGATTTCATGTTTTCGTTTCCAAACATTATTAAAACGAATAATTCAGGTTATTTTAAAGGTGCCTTTGCGTCAAAGGCTACAAGCACTAATTACTTCAAAATTGCTATAAACGGTGTCGAGATGTCTACCCTGAGTATGGAACTTACAACGAGTTATTACGATTACGGTAAAGAAGGGCTTACCGATTTTCGGTTTTTGCCTAAAGATGATAATGTCATTGTTTCTACAACTTTTTTTCGGAATAGCACAACATCCGTGGGCTACCTGAATTACATAGAATTAAATGTGCGTCGATCGTTGCAAATGGTTGGAAATCAAATGTCATTTCGCAATGCTACCTCACAACCTGGGCAAGTAGCCCTTTATACACTAGGCAATGTGCCCTCCGAATTGGAAATCTGGGATGTTAGCGTTCCCGTTTCTCCAAAGCGTTTGTCGGTTTCCAGCTCAGGAAATCAGCTTCAGTTTAAAGCCTATACTGAAACTGTGAACGAGTATATTGCCTTTGATGGCAACAACTTTAAAGCTGTTGAGTTTGTCGAAACCGTTGCAAATCAGAATTTACATGCGTTACGCAACATCGATTACCTGATTGTAGCGCATTCCGATTTCATGGACCAAGCCGAACGACTCGCTGCGTTTCACCGCGATCATAATCAGTGGACGGTTGAGGTAGTAGATGTGGCTCAGGTATATAATGAGTTCGCTTCGGGTTCACACGACATTACAGCCCTGAGAAACTTTGCTAAAATGCTTTATGATACTGGCGACCCAGGAGCTGAACTAAAATACATGCTTCTTTTTGGCGATGCTTCATATGATTACAAAAACCGACTTGACAACTTCTCTAATTTCGTTCCGTGTTGGGAGTCGTTAGGAAATTCATTAAATGTTGTTTATTGTATCGCAACCGATGATTATTTCGGTTATCTTGATGATGGAGAGGGTATTGAAGGATCGTCGACGGATCGTGTTGATATTGGAATTGGCCGTTTTGTTGTGGCCACACCTGATGAAGCTGCCTCCGCTGTCGACAAAACAATTCATTATGCTGTAAACGCTGATCCTGTCATGGGTTCGTGGCGAAATGTAATTACTTTCGTTGCCGACGATGGCGACAGCAATATCCATATGGGCGACGCCGAAAAGCTGTCATCGTTTTTAAACGAAAACTATCCAGTATACAATATTAACAAGATTTACACCGACGCTTATCCGCAGGAGAGTACTCCCGGAGGACAAAAGGCACCGGAAGTGAATCGCGCCATTAACCTCCAGATAGACAAAGGAACGCTGATTTTTAATTATTCTGGCCATGGCGGTGAAATCGGGTTGGGGCATGAGCAGATTGTTCAAATTCCTGACATCAATTCGTGGAGTAATTTCGATGAACTGGCTGTATTTATTACTGCTACTTGCGAATTTACGCGTTACGATGATCCTGCCAGGGTTTCGGCGGGAGAGCAGGTTTTTCTTAATCAAAAAGGAGGTGCAATTGCCTTGTTTACTACCTCGCGGGCTACTTTTGCTTCTGCTAATTTGGCCTTGAACATGGATATATACGAAGACAATATGTTTGAGAAAGTAAACGGTGAATATCCTACTTTCGGTGACATTATCCGCAAATCAAAACGCAGGGGATCCAGTAACGACCGTAAATTTATTCTGGTTGGCGACCCTGCCTGCCGAATGGCCTATCCAGAAAATATAGCCGAAACTACTGAAATTTTAATGAATTCATCTGCCACATCTTCGGATACATTGCGGGCATTGGATATGGTAAAAATTTCAGGGCGTGTTGTTGATCAAAGTGGTACGCATTTATTAGATTATCAAGGTGAAATGTATCCTATTGTATATGACAAACTTTCTGAAATTGTAACCTATGGTGATGAAAGTTCACCACGAACTTTCTACCTGAGAAAAAATGTACTTTTTAATGGGAAATGTTCCATTAACAATGGCGATTTTACCTTCGAGTTTATGATGCCCAAAGATATCGCTTACAAATACGGCCCCGGACGTATTAGCTATTATTTCAATAACGAAACTACCGATGGACATGGCTACGACGAGAATTTCATCGTTGGAGGATTTAATCCCGACGCCATCGAAGACACAATTGGTCCGGATATCCGTCTTTTTATGTTCGACACCACCTTTGTGCCGGGGAGTATCGTTAACCAAAACCCGCTTTTGTTTGCTTTGGTCAGCGACGAAAGTGGTATCAACACCACAGGTGCTGGTATTGGTCACGATATTGTTACGCTGCTAGATGACGATCCAAACCAAGCATACGTGCTGAATGACTTTTACGAAGCCGATGAAAACAGCTTTAATAGCGGATCTATAAGCTATCCGTTTTCTGAACTTGACGAAGGAGACCATGTTTTGAGCCTGAAAGTTTGGGATGTTTATAACAATTCATCATTGGCTTACCTGCCGTTCACTGTCGTTTCATCTGCAAGTGTCATTATCGATAATTTACGGAATTTCCCCAATCCTTTTAGTGCGACTACTCAATTTACTTTCTCACACAATCAGGCTGGAAAAGAGCTTGACGTTAGTTTGAATGTTTATGGTATGGACGGAATGTTGGTAACAACACTTGTTACTAAAATTGATGCTGAAGGCTATCAAATTAAACCTCTGGAGTGGGATGGATCTTCAGAAAATGGTGGTAAAATTGGACGCGGATTTTATGTCTATCACCTTGTGGTCAGAAACAACGATGGCCAAGTAGGCCACGATCAGTCGAAGCTGGTTTATATTAAATAACGATCTAAAAGCTATTGACAACGATAATCGGATTAATTTTGTCATCTTGACATCTGTACTTTTGTTTTTGCCTACACGGGCTGTTTTACTTAACGGGCTTACGCCATATAGAAAATGAAAAAAATATTCCTTTTTACGCTTATTATATCACTCTTTACCAATGTCTTTGCTCAGCAAGCGATAACAAATAGGGGAGAAACTGGTTTGGTTGACATTGATGTAAAAACCGTCGCAAATCAAAAATTATATGCTGAAGAATCGGTTTTAGCTAACGGAACATGGTACAAACTTGGGATAGCCGAACCAGGTGTTTACCGTTTAGATTATTCTTTTTTCCAAAATGAAGGGGTTGATCCATTATCGCTCGATCCACAAAAAATTGGCGTGTTTGGAAATTATACCGGGATGCTTTCAGAGTTAAATTACACGCCCAGAACTGATGATTTGCAAGAAAATGCCGTGATGCGTGTTGGAATGGAGGATGGAACCTTTGATCAAGATGATTACATC
>CAYWNI010000249.1:0-5161 GCA_964459525.1 uncultured Lentimicrobiaceae bacterium
ACTTAAAGCCTTCGTGTCTTCGTGGCAAGTTCTTGACAAATAGCCACGAAGACCCCCCTCTCAGCGGGGTTTCATGCCAAAGACAAGTGCAACTATGTTGTAATATCTTTTTTCTAATTGATAACAACTCGTTTCCACAGTAACACTTTCAGGTTCTGATAAATTCCTACCTGATCGGCAGTCAGGTATGCCCTAGGCATAAAACTTCATCAAGAATAGGGATAGAATTCGATTTTTTCAAGTTCGTTTTTTTATGCTAATTTTACCTTTTTAAATTTAAACCACGCTTTATATGTTTAACAAGGAAGTTTATACCAAAAGAAGAGAGAAGTTAAAAGCCGAGATTCAATCAGGAATAGCACTGTTTCCAGGCAATGTGGAAGCCGCCTTTAACTATCCGGCAAATACTTACTCATTTCGTCAGGACAGTCATTTTTTGTATTTCTTTGGCATGGATCATCCGGGCTTTGCCGGCGTTATTGATTTCGACAAAAAAACCGATTATATTTTCGCCAACGATGTTGACATTGAAGACATTATCTGGATGGGAAACCAGCTAACAGTTAAAAACATGGCGCTGGAGGCTGGCGTCGAAAACACGGCTTCTTATACTGATCTGTCCAATTTTATTGGCCAGGCACTCAAAGAAGGAAGAAAAATTCATTTTTTACCGCCCTATCGTGCTGAAACCGTTTTAGAACTCAGCGACCTGCTCGGTTACAAACCTGCCGAGGTAAAAAGCAACGCTTCTGAAACGCTGATTAAAGCCGTTGTAAAACTGAAAGAAATAAAAGATGAGGTTGAAATTCGTGAAATCGAAAAAGCAGTCGACATCGCTTACCTGATGCATACCACTTCGATGAAAATGGCCCAGCCAGGCATTGTTGAGCAGGAAATTGCAGGCACTATCGAAGGAATTGCCCTCGCCTTGGGCGGACCGGTATCTTTTCCAATTATCCTGAGTCAGGATGGCCAAACCTTGCACAACCACGACCACAGTAAAACCCTTGCCGAAGGACGCATGATGGTTACCGATGCAGGTTGCGAAACGCAAAACCATTACGCCAGCGACATTACACGAACGGTACCTGTTGGCGGGAAATTCAATAAACGACAAGCGGGTGTTTATCAAATTGTTGTCGATGCCAACATGGCCGCCATTGCCGCAGTAAAACCCGGCGTTGAATACAGGGAAATCCATTTCCTGGCCTGCCGCACCATAATCAATGGCCTAAAAAAACTGGGCTTGATGAAGGGTGATACCGAAGCCGCTCTGGCAGCGCGGGCGCACACCTTGTTCATGCCTCACGGATTGGGTCATATGATGGGCATGGATGTGCACGACATGGAAGGCTTAGGCGAAAACCATGTTGGATATGACGAAAAAACCAAAAGAGCTACCGAGTTTGGTAATGCCTACCTCCGTCTGGGTAAAAAATTAAAACCAGGCATGGTGCTCACCGTTGAGCCGGGCATTTATTTTATCCCTGCACTCATCGACCAATTCCGCGAAGAATGTGCTTACAACGATTTCATCAACTTTGATCTGGTTGAAACCTACAAAGATTTTGGCGGCATACGTATTGAGGATGATGTGTTGGTAACAGAAACCGGCAACAGGGTGTTGGGAAAACCAATACCAAAAACAATTGAAGAGGTTGAAAAAACAATGACCGAACCCCGTGAGTGGATTAAACGGGAAGATTTTATATAATGCTTGAAGCCAAAAAAAGAGGGGGATTTTTACAAATCCCCCTCTTTTTTTGTTGGGGCTTAGCCCAATTGTATTTAATCGTTTCCCTTTTTTATCTGGAGTCACTTTTAGCGGCTACTCTTTTTCTTTTTCTATCTGTTGAATTTTGGCTACAGCAAAATCATACAGCAGCCGCACGCCTACGCCAGTGCCGCCAATAGGACGGTAGTTATCGCGTTTGGTAAGAAAAGCAGGGCCGGCAATATCGAGATGAATGTAGGGGTAATCGGTAAAATGTTCCAAAAATTTTGCGGCGGTAATAGCTCCGGCATCAGCGCCTCCGGTATTTTTTATATCGGCAATATCCGAAATAATCATTTCCTTGTATTCATCCCACATGGGAAATTCAACAATGCGTTCATGCACCTGATCGCCAGATTTTCTCAGCAGATCAAAGTCGGCATCGGATTTGACTTTCATGCCCACCATCGCTTTGTCACCAATAGCTCTGGAAGCAGCTCCGGTAAGCGTGGCCATGTCGATAACCAACTCTGGGTTATAGTTCTTGGCATAACTCAGCGCATCTGCCAAAATCATGCGACCTTCGGCATCGGTGTTAAGCACTTCTACCGTAGTCCCATCATGCATAACAACCACGTCGCCGGGGGTATAGGCATTGCCATCAGGACGGTTGTCGGTAGCGGGCACCAGGGTTATAACATGTATTGGTAAACGGGCACGTGCAATGGCGATTGTAGCGGCGGCCACTGCGGCAGCTCCTGCCATATCGCACTTCATGGTTTCCATGTAGTTGCTGGGTTTCAGGCTCAGGCCGCCAGTGTCGTAAACAACACCTTTTCCAACAAAAACAATAGGCTTCTGGTTTACAGCATTCTCAGGTTTCCACTCAACTATGGTAAAGGTAGGCGGATCGATACTTCCTCTGTTTACGGCAAGTAATCCACCCATTTTTAGCGATTCTATTTTCTTTTTGTTAAAAACCTCAACAGTCGCATTGGCTTGTTCGGCCTGCACTTTAATTTCTGAGGCCAGTCTTTCGGCAGTTAAAACGCTGTCGGGTTCGTTCACCAGATCGCGGGCAAAACAAACGGCATGCAGCAGGTTGGTCAACTCATTTATATCCGATTCTTCCAAATCCGGCATGTAGATATCTATCTGCTTGAGCGTGTGTTCTTTTTTACTTGCATCGGTTTTATACTTGATAAACTGATAATTGGCTAAAGCAAGCCCTTCTACGAAGGTTAACACATCATTTTTGGAAGCGTTCACAGGCACAACAACCACGCGTTCGATTTGTGCTTTGTTAAGCAGCTTTTGAGCTACACTGCCGTTTTTTCGGTAATTTTCGTGCCGCACTTCCTTAAAGCCTAACAAGTCGCCATAAACAACATAGTGCATGTTTTTGTAACGGTTCAACTCCACCACTTTTTGTTTGTTGCGGTGCTGGGTCCTAACATAAGCTATTTCGTCAGGGCTAAACAACGATTCATTTAAATCGCTACCAGCCTTTATTAAGTATATAACATTGGCGGCAGTAGGTCTGCGCAGTCCTTTTCGTATTATTACATTCATGGTCTTAAAATTTGCAAGTGCAAATATATTAAAGGTTTTTTTAAAAACCGTTTAATTACAATTAAACTTAAAGTATTTGTGGTGTTGGAGAACCAAGGATAGAGGTAACTTTTTCCATGATCAATTCGGTAGCTCCCGCATTTTTAATGATATAATTTCGGGCAATTTGACCTGAAGCTATCCGCTCTGTTTTGTTTTCAAGCAACCGCAAAATAACTCTAACGCCTTCTTTTTCTGTTGATACCGGAAATCCACCGCCAAGGCCCATCAAATCCACCGCTTCTTTAAATTTGGCATACTGAGGGCCATGAACAACGGGCACACCAAAAACTGCGGCCTCGGGCAAGTTATGAATGCCCACACCAAAACCACCACCAACATAGGCTACATCGGCATATTGATAGAGTTGCGACAACATGCCGATGGTATCGACCACAAGTACACGGCAATTTATAGGAATGGTGTCCTGAAGCGCAGAATACAACACCGGATTAAACGCATCAAACCGCTTTAATATTTCCTGTAAATGATTCGCTTCAATTAAATGAGGTGCGATGAGGAGCTTTACCTCCTGACCACATTGGCGCATGGTTTCGAGCAACAATTGCTCATCTACCGGCCAGGTACTTCCACCCATCAAAAGCAAGTTATTCGATTTAAAGCGGGCAACAAGTTCAAAACTATCCGGGTTTTGCGCTAGCAAAGTCACCCTGTCGAAACGGGTGTCTCCGGCCACTTCTGCATGGTGAATACCAACATGGGAGAGCAATTCGGCTGACTTATTATCCTGAACATAAAACAGCGTTACTTTTTGTAGTTGCCGCCGAAACCAGCCACCATACCACTTGAAAAAATGCTGATCTGGCCTGAAAATAACCGACAGAAATACAATGGGAATGCTATTAAAATACAACGCATTCAGGTAGTTATACCAAAACTCATATTTGACAAAAACCACCAACGATGGCTTTAAATGCGCCACAAGTAAGCGCGCATTGCGGAGGGTGTCGGGCGGCAGATAATAAACCCAATCGGCGTGCGAATAGTTTTTTCTAACCTCATAACCCGAAGGTGAAAAAAAGGTGAGAAATATCTTTACGTCGGGATATTCCTTTTTAATGCTTTCAATTAATGGCCTACCCTGCTCAAACTCACCCAAGGAAGCACAGTGCACCCAAACAATCCTGTCGGCGGTAACTACCTCGCGCTGAATTTTTTTAATAATACCATCACGCCCCTGCACCCACTGGCGCGCTTTGGCATTCAACAACGCTGCAACGCGCAGAGCAAACGTATAAGCATTAACAAAAAACTGATACGCCCAAACCATAATTAGTTGTAATAGAACTTATCGGGAGCACGGTTGTAAACAGGAATAAACCAGCCCACTTTAAATCCGATAAACATATCGAAATGTTGGCTGTTGTCGCGACGCATTTCATCAAAAATCCAGTCGCGTTGGCTTTTGGTAAACCCTTGCACAATCTCAAATCCGGCATAAAAGTTAACCAGTCGTGTGTTTCCCATGTAATAATAACCCACAAACTCGTTTAGCGACAAGCCTCCCGTGAGTCTGTCGTAGCCCTTGCCATAATCGTCGATTACCTGCGGGGCGGTTTTGTGTTGGTTGTCAATTTTCATGCGGTGCATCAATAAACCAACGCTACCACTAACCATAACGCCTGAATTGGGATTGGCACTGAGAATGTTTAGAATTTTTCCGACACCAAAAGTCACATTATAACCGCGCTCATACAGGGAGTAAAGAGCGTAAGTTCCATTTCCATCGATGATAAAATGGTCGTGTGTTTCGACCATGCTTAGTATCGAATCGGCGTTTTTTATCGTGCTGCCAAAAATAAAGTTGGCTTCTAC
>CAYWNI010000250.1:0-5150 GCA_964459525.1 uncultured Lentimicrobiaceae bacterium
ATCGGGATTTCCGTCCTGATTAAAATCGACCCAAGCATTGGCACTTTCGCTCACACCGGTAAGATCAGCTTGAATATCGGTAAAAATCTGGCCAATCGTCAATAAATGGGCAAGTAAAATGGTAAGCGTCCACAGAAATTTGAGCATGGTAAAAATTTTTTACAATATTATCGAAAATGTCCAATAAATCAAAGGATAGCTGATTTTATTTGGTTTCATTCTTAATTTTGAAAAAACTCAAACAATGTCATTGTAACACCATTAGTTTGTATAATTTTGTGAATTATTTCACAATACAATTATCACCATGGATATTTCTCATATTGAACACCTTGGCATAGCTGTAAATAGCTTGGAGGAAGCCATCCCTTATTACGAAAGCTTACTTGGCACCAGTTGTTACGCTATTGAAGAAGTTACAGATCAAAAAGTAAAAACTGCCTTTTTTAAAGTTGGACAAACCAAAATAGAATTGCTTGAAAGCACAGACGATGAAGGTCCGATTGGAAAATTTATTGAAAAACGCGGTCAGGGAATTCACCACATCGCATTTGCTGTAAAGGGAATTGAAGGAGCATTGCAGGAAGCCTCAGAAAAGGGAATTCAGCTAATCGATAAAAAACCACGACGCGGCGCCGAAGGACTTGATATAGGGTTTTTACATCCCAAATCTACATTTGGCGTGTTAACCGAGTTATGTGAAAACAATAACAAAATAAAAGAATAACAGCTCAATTCTGGTTTTTCCAGAAACATACAACAAAAAAAAATGACAATAGAAGAAAGCATTCAGCATTTGTTGAGCAAACGTGAAGAGGCCAAACTTGGCGGAGGCCAGAAACGTATTGACTCACAACACAAAAAAGGTAAACTAACTGCCAGAGAGCGCATTGATTTGTTGCTTGATGAAGGTAGTTTTGAGGAATACGATATGTTTGTTACGCACCGTTCCACAGAGTTTGGTTTAGACAAACAAGTTTACCTTACCGATGGTGTTATAACAGGACACGGAACCATTGACGGACGAGTTGTTTATGTTTTTTCGCAGGATTTTACCATTTTTGGCGGCTCACTTTCAGAAACATATGCCAAAAAAATCTGCAAAATTATGGATCAAGCCATGAAGGTTGGCGCTCCTGTTATTGGCATAAATGATAGCGGTGGTGCGCGAATTCAGGAAGGTGTGCGCAGCTTGGCAGGTTACGCAGAAATTTTCCAGCGAAACATCATGGCTTCAGGGCTAATTCCTCAAATTTCGGCTGTTTTTGGTCCTTGTGCTGGGGGAGCGGTATACTCACCTGCCCTTACCGATTTTATTCTGTTGAGCAAAGAAAACAGTTACATGTTTGTTACAGGGCCTAAGGTGACCAAAACAGTAACCGGAGAGGATATCACCACCGAAGATTTAGGCGGTCCCGAGGTACATGGAAAAAAATCTGGAGTAGCGCATTTTATTGCTGAAGATGAAAGAGAAGGCTTGTTGTTAATTAGAAAGTTACTTACTTTTTTACCACAGAACAACCTTGAAGATCCAATTACCACGGAATGTACCGATCCCATTGACCGCAAGGAAGATCTGCTCAACGAAATAATTCCTAACAACCCTAACAAACCCTACGACGTAAAAGACGTGATTTACTCGGTGGTAGATTATGGCGAGTTTATGGAAGTTCAGCGTAATTATGCACAAAATATTATAACGGGTTTTGCCAAATTCAACGGAAGTCCGGTTGGTATTGTAGCCAATCAGCCTAATTATTTAGCTGGCGTTCTCGACATTAACGCCTCGCGGAAAGCAGCACGTTTTGTTCGCTTTTGTGATGCATTTAATATTCCTATTGTCACTTTTGTGGATGTTCCAGGATTCTTGCCTGGAAGCGCTCAGGAATATGGCGGAATAATTATTCACGGTGCAAAATTGCTTTACGCGTACGGCGAAGCTACTGTACCTAAAGTAACTATTACCCTGCGCAAATCCTACGGAGGTGCACACGACGTAATGGGCTCAAAACAATTGCGTGGCGACTTAAACTACGCTTGGCCTTCTGCCGAAATCGCTGTTATGGGAGCAAAAGGTGCTATTGAAGTGCTTGAAGGAAGCTATATTGCTACGCTTGAAACCGACGAAGAAAAGGCTCAGTATACAGCAAAAAAAGAAGAGGAATACCGTGAGAAATTTGCTAACCCTTACGAAGCAGCTGTTTATGGTTATATTGATGATGTCATTGAACCTCGCAACACCAGGTTTAGAATTATCAGAGCACTGCGCACACTTTCTACCAAAAAAGACACCAATCCGCTGAAAAAACACTCAAATATTCCATTGTAAAATAGGTTAATCTTATAAACTATGCACCTTTTATATCAATTACCCGAAACGATAACTCAGGGAATAATCATCGCGATTATAGGATACACCATAGTGTTTTTTTCTTTGGTGTTTCTTTACATTACTTTCTACAACCTTCCAAAGTTGCTTAACTGGAACACTCGCCGAAAGCTTGCCAGAGAAGGCCGACTTAACAATTTGGAAGAAGAGGTTGTTATAAGCGGAGAAGTAGCGGCGGCCATTTCAATGGCTATCTTTTTATGTCGCGATTTGCATGATGACGAAAGCGATGTAATTACAATAAATAAAATATCTAAAGCTTACTCTCCGTGGAGTTCAAAGATATATGGATTAAGAAATTTTAGCAGGTAGAATTTAGGAATGTCTGGGATAAAGAATACATTATTTGAAAATAATAATTGAAAATGAAAAAGTTTAAATTCACAATAAGCGGAAACAACTACGAGGTTGAAGTAAAAAAACTGGAGTCGGGAGTTGCTAAAATTGAAGTAAACGGAACCAACTACAATATAGAGTTGCATAAAGAAGAACGCACTTCAAAAACACCTATTCTAGTTCGTCCGGCAGTAGCACGTAATGCTGACTCACACAAAATTTCAAAATCAGCCGGCGATATTTTTGCTGCAAAAGCACCGCTTCCTGGCAATATCATGCAAATTTTTGTAAAGGTTGGCGATGAAGTAGCCAAATCTGACAAACTGCTGATGTATGAAGCCATGAAAATGGAAAACAATCTGTTGGCTGAAAAAGCAGGAACAATCAAATCTATTAAGGTAAATCCCGGGGACGCTGTTCTTCAGGATGATTTACTCATCGAAATCGTAGTTAACTAAGGAGGGGCAATCATGAAATTAAAAAAAAGAGCGATTACCGTTTTCGGCTTGATTGCTTTATTGGCCTGTTTAAACTTCTTGCTGCTCAACACTCCGGGCATGGCCGATAGCATCGACACAACGGAAATAGTAAATGCATCAACAGACGCCGGTGGGCACACCATTTTAGGTGGCATCGGGAAATTTATTAGCTATACAGGATTTCGAAACGCAACCCCGGGGCATTTTATTATGATTGCAGTAGGTTTGTTTTTTATTTTTCTTGCTATCAAATACGATTACGAACCATTGTTGCTAATACCTATTGGAACAGGTATTATATTGGGGAATGTACCCTTTTTTCAAGATGGGGGAGTTAATCTGCAATTAGGTATATATCAGGAAGGTAGTGTGCTAAATTATTTGTACTATGGTGTGGTAAAAGGGATATATCCACCGCTCATTTTTTTGGGCATTGGTGCCATGACTGATTTTTCGTCGTTAATTTCCAATCCCAGACTCATGTTGCTTGGTGCTGCTGCTCAAATTGGCATTTTCCTTACGTTAATTGGGGCGCTATATTTGGGATTTAATATGCCTGAAGCCGGAGCTATTGGCATCATTGGCGGAGCAGATGGTCCAACGGCTATTTTCTTATCGTCAAAGCTGGCTAATGGCAGCATAATTAATGGTTTGCAAACACAAAACCTGATAGGGCCTATCGCTATTGCGGCTTACTCATACATGGCTTTGGTTCCCGTTATTCAACCCCCTATCATGCGACTGTTAACCTCAAAGAAGGAACGTGTTATCCGCATGAAACCACCACGTTCTGTAAGTAAACTCGAAAAAATTATTTTCCCAATCTTGGGTTTAATACTAACCACCTTTATCTCGCCAGGAGCTTTGCCTTTACTCGGGATGTTGTTTTTTGGAAATATTCTTAAGGAAAGTGGTGTAACCAAACGCTTGGCTGATACCGCTAGAAATTCATTGATCGACATAGTAACAATCCTACTTGGTGTAACCGTGGGAGCTTCGACTCAGGCCGATGTTTTTTTAACAAGCGGATCAATTCTGATATTTATTCTGGGAGCACTTTCGTTTGTCGTAGCTACGGCTGGAGGTGTCATTTTTGCCAAGGTAATGAACCTGTTCCTTAGCGAAGGAAACAAAATAAATCCTCTCGTGGGCGCAGCGGGCGTATCTGCTGTTCCCGACAGCGCCCGTGTTGTGCAAACCGAAGGTTTAAAATACGATCCGTCGAACCACTTACTTATGCACGCAATGGCACCAAACGTTTCAGGTGTAATTGGGTCTGCTGTGGCTGCCGGGGTTCTAATGAGTTTCTTGCTTTAATCGAATAATTCAACATAAAAAAGAGGTGAGCACGTTTTACATCGCCTCTTTTTTTTATTTTTGACCATCAATCAATTTTTTATATCCAAGCCATATGTTAATAATTGGTATTGCCGGAGGAAGTGGGTCTGGAAAGACAACCGTGGTTAATAAAATTGTCAATTCATTGCCAAAAAACAGCGTGGCCGTCATTCCACAAGATGCTTATTACTACGACAATGGCCACCTTTCGCAAGCAGAAAAGCTTCAAATAAATTTTGACCACCCCAACAGTATCGAGTTTGATTTGCTTGTTGACCACCTTCATGCGCTAAAAAGAGGTGAAACCATCGACCGCCCGATATACTCCTACGTTACCTGCGCGAGATCGACTGAATCAATCCCAATTAGCCCAGTAAAGGTTGTTATCGTTGAGGGCATCCTGATTTTAGGAAACTCAAAATTACGTAAATTACTGGATATTAAGATTTTTGTAGCCACTGATAGCGATAACCGACTCATGAGAATTATTCGCCGGGATGTACAGGAACGTGGTCGAAATTACAATGACGCACTCGCGCATTACGAGAAATATGTGAAACCCATGCATTTTCAATTTATTGAACCAACGAAACTATATGCCGACTTAA
>CAYWNI010000251.1:0-5140 GCA_964459525.1 uncultured Lentimicrobiaceae bacterium
TGAAAATCGGAAAGAAGCCATAAAAACCGCTTGGAATCTGGCACAACCAGGTGATTTGATTCTGATTGCAGGCAAGGGTCACGAAAAGTACCAGGAAATTAAAGGCGTACGCTACCCTTTCGATGACAAAGAAATTATTTTGAACTTAATGAATGAAATATAACCATGCTTTATTCGCTATTTCAATATCTGGATAACACATTTAACTTCCCTGGCGCAGGGGTTTTCAACTACCTGTCGTTCAGGGCGGCTATGGCTGTTATTACGTCTCTCATTATAAGTCTGCTTTTCGGAAACCGCTGGATTTCGTACCTAAACCGTCGGCAGGTGGGCGAAACTATCCGCGATCTGGGTCTAGAGGGTCAGTTAGAAAAACAGGGCACGCCAACCATGGGAGGGCTTATTATTCTGGCATCCATTCTTGTGCCAGCTTTATTGTTTGCCAAACTAACCAACATTTACATTCTCTTGATGCTTTTCACCACCGTTTGGCTTGGCGCGATTGGTTTTGCCGATGATTACATTAAGGTTTTTAAAAAGGATAAAAAAGGACTTCGCGGCAGCTATAAAGTTATAGGACAGGTTATTCTGGGGCTTATTGTGGGGCTAGTCATGTATTTTAACCCACAGGTTGTGGTGCGCGAAAAAACAAAACCAGTTTCCGAAGTGGTCATAACTCTTGAGGAATCGGGACCAACTTCAAAGTTTGCCTACGAGCAGAAACAAAGCACCAAAACAACGATTCCATTTGTTAAAAACAACGAATTTGACTACGCAAGTCTGCTAAGCTGGCTGGGAACAGGTTATGAAAAATGGGCTTTTTTGGTATTTATCCCTCTCGTTATTTTCATCATCGTGGCCGTATCGAATGGAGCAAACCTAACCGACGGCATGGATGGGCTGGCGGCTGGAACATCAAGTATCATCGGTGTGACACTAGGACTTTTAGCCTGGGTTTCCGGCAACATCATTTTTGCTGATTACCTTAACATTATGTACTTGCCCAATGTGGGTGAGCTCACCATTTATATCGCTGCATTTGTTGGCGCCACTGTCGGCTTTCTTTGGTTTAACACCTATCCTGCTCAGGTATTTATGGGAGACACCGGTAGCTTGTCGATTGGAGGTATCATCGCAGTATTTGCCATTATTATCCGCAAGGAACTGCTCATACCTATACTTTGTGGCATCTTTCTCGCCGAAAGCTTATCGGTGATTATGCAGGTTAGTTATTTCAAATACACCAAACGAAAATATGGAGAAGGTCGGCGAATTTTTAAAATGTCGCCCTTGCATCATCATTTTCAAAAACTCGGATATCCAGAACCCAAAATTGTATTGCGGTTTTTAATTGTCGGTCTTTTTTTGGCAATTACCACCATTATAACCCTTAAACTCAGATAAGAAACAGTGCAAAAAGCTCAGAAAATATCAGTTTTAGGCGGCGGCGAAAGCGGCGTTGGCGCAGCTATCCTGGCTAAAAAGCAGGGATTTGATGTTTTTGTGAGCGACCAACATGCCATAAAGGAAACCTTTAGAAATGAGCTTATCAACAACAAGATACCTTTTGAAGAAAATGGTCATCAATCAGTAATTTTGTTGAAAGCAGACGTGGTGATAAAAAGCCCTGGCATTCCTGATCATGTGCCAATTATTAAAAAACTTACCGAAATAGGAATTTCTGTAATCTCCGAAATTGAGTTTGCTTCACGATTTACCGATGCCAAACTAATCTGCGTTACCGGAAGCAATGGAAAAACCACCACCACGCTACTCATCTACCACATATTAAAGAACAGCGGACTTAATGTCGGCCTTGCCGGAAATATAGGACAAAGCTTTGCGCGACAGGTAGCTACGCATCATTTTGATGTGTATGTCCTCGAAATAAGCAGTTTTCAGCTCGATGGCATGTTTAATTTCAAGGCCGATATCGCCGTGATAACAAACATAACACCCGATCACCTGGATCGATACGATTACAAATTTGAAAACTATACGGCCTCAAAAATGAGGATTCTCCAAAACCAAACGCCAGCCGATGCTGTAGTTTACTTTGCCGACGATCCTGTGCTGGCTCATGAAATGTTAATCAGACCAACTGTAGCAGCGCGATTTACTTACAGCTTAAATAATACGCCACTATCAAATGGCGCCTATATCGAAAACAATAATATTAAAATAGTTCACCTCAATAATCAAATGACTATGACCCTGGAACAATTAGCTCTTCAAGGAAAACACAACGTCCAAAACTCAATGGCAGCAGGTATTTCAGCCCGATTGATGGATGTAAGAAAAGAAAGCTTAAAACAAAGTCTTTCCGATTTTCACAACATTGCGCACCGCCTCGAATACGTGTCGAGTGTGCATGGTATCAGTTTTATCAACGACTCCAAAGCCACCAACATCAACTCCACTTGGTACGCGCTTGAATATGTTGACAAACCAACCGTTTGGATTGTTGGCGGCGTTGACAAAGGCAACGATTACGCGTCGCTAAAGCTTCTGGTTAGCGAAAAAGTTAAAGCCATCGTTTGTCTCGGCCTCGACAACACCCGAATTCACGAAGCATTTGCCGGTCTTGTTCCTGAAATAGTCGATACAGAATCGGCGGAAGAAGCTGTGGCGGAAGCTTACCGAATGGCCACGAAAGGTGATATTGTTCTGCTGTCGCCAGCCTGTTCTAGCTTCGACTTGTTTGAAAGCTATGAAGAACGCGGCAATCAGTTTAAACAAGCTGTAAACAGATTATAGATATGACGTCGCTAACAACAAAAATAAAAGGAGACAAGGTAATCTGGGCGGTTGTGTTTTTGCTCAGCATACTTTCTTTTTTAGCTGTGTATAGTTCAACGGGTACACTTGCCTACAAATACCAGGGGGGCAACACCAACTATTACATGCTGAAACACGCTTTTGTTTTGTTGTTTGGCCTTTTGTTTATGTACCTGGCCCACCGAATAAAATACACCTACTATTCACGCATCTTTCAGGTGGCTTTATTTATTGCTATTCCGCTGTTGCTCATCACCCTGCTTTTTGGACTTGATTTAAACGAAGCCAAACGCGTGCTACCGCTACCATTTGGCCTTACTTTTCAAACATCCGACTTAGCGAAAATCACGCTGATTGTTTATCTGGCACGCATGCTCAGCAAAAAGCAAGACGACATAAAAGACTTCAAATCCGCCTTTATACCTATTATTATACCTGTTCTGGTAGTAACAGGACTGATCTTCTTTGCCAATTTTTCAACGGCTGCCATGTTGTTTATGACCAGTTTGGTTTTAATTTTTATTGGTCGGGTAAACATAAAATACATCATGGGCATGGTTGCTATCGGCCTGGTAGCCATGGTTATAGCAGTTGCCATTTTGATGTCGCTTCCAGAGGGGCAGCAGGGCCGTTTGGGAACATGGAAAAGCAGGATAACCTCTTACGTTGACGGAAAATCAGCCGACAATTATCAGCTGGAACAAGCTAAAATAGCCATTGCTACGGGAGGTTTGCTCGGAAAAATGCCTGGAAACAGCACACAACGCAATTTCTTACCTCACCCCTATTCTGATTTTATTTTCGCCATCATTGTTGAGGAATATGGTCTGGCTGGAGGGACATTTGTAGTGCTTCTTTACCTGGTTTTGTTTTTTAGGGCAGTAAAAATTGTCACAAAGGCACCTGGTACATTTGGCGCATTTCTCACCATTGGCGTTGGTTTTTCGCTTGTTTTTCAGGCCATGATCAACATGGGCGTTGCCGTTGGGTTATTGCCTGTTACCGGGCAACCCCTCCCCCTACTAAGTATGGGCGGAACTTCGATATGGTTTACCAGTCTGGCCATTGGCATCATCCTTAGCGTTAGCAAAGAAATTGAACAACAACCGTTATCTGATCAAGAGGAAGTAACACAGACCACATAAAATGACAAACAAAAAACTACATATCATGCTGAGTGGCGGCGGTACCGGAGGACATATTTTTCCGGCTGTGGCCATTGCCGATGGGCTTAAAGCCGCCTACGGTGATGCTGATTTTTTGTTTGTTGGCGCAATAGGCCGCATGGAAATGGAAAAAGTTCCACAAGCCGGATACGCTATTCTGGGGCTCCCCATTTCAGGAATCCAACGAAAACTAACCTTGCAAAATCTGTGGTTTCCATTTAAACTGATGGCAAGCCTTAATAAAGCAAAAAAAATAATCAAAAAGTTTAAACCAGATGTGGTTATCGGGACTGGTGGCTACGCCAGCGGCCCTTTGCTTCGGGTGGCTTCAAACAAACAAATTCCGACACTCATCCTGGAACAAAATTCTTATCCCGGCCTTACCAACAAATTGTTAGCCAATAAGGTAAGTCGTATATGTGTTGCCTATCCCGGCATGGAGAAATATTTTCCGAAAGACAAAATTGTTGTTACCGGAAGTCCAATTCGTAAAGAAATTTCCCAATCCAACATTAACAAAGACGATGCTTGTGCACATTTCGGACTTTTGCCCTCACTTCCTGTTTTACTAATTATCGGCGGCAGTCAGGGTGCGCAGAAAATAAATGAGGCCATTACAACCAACCTCGACAAACTGCTCAATGCAAATATTCAAATCATCTGGCAGACCGGAAAAACCGGGGTGGAACAAGCCAAGGAAGCTGTTGCAGCAACATTGTCTAGTAAGCTTGTGGTTGTAACAGAATTCATAAAGCAAATGGAATATGCGTATGCTTGCGCTGACATGGTGATTTCACGTGCCGGAGCCATAGCCATTGCCGAAATCGTGGCTGTGCGCAAACCTGCCATCCTCATCCCTTTACCCAGCGCAGCCGAAGACCACCAAACCCAAAATGCTCGAACACTTTCCGACAATGAAGCCGGGATACTTATCCCCGAAACACAGGCTAATGAGAGAATTGCCGAAGAAGTGCTCGGACTTATACACGATGAAGATGCCAGAAAAAAAATAGCTTTGAAGTTGGCCATGTTCGACCACCCTGACCCTACCGCAGCCATTGTACATCAAATTAAACTAATGATCGCTAAGAAATAAAATGAAATCTGGTAAACCACATATCTACTTCCTTGGAATCGGAGGCATTGGCATGAGTGCTCTGGCCCGGTACTACAAAAACCTTGGGTACGAGGTTGGC
>CAYWNI010000252.1:0-5128 GCA_964459525.1 uncultured Lentimicrobiaceae bacterium
TTGTTCAGCAGCATGATGATTGGTATCGGACTTTTCACCTCATCTATTGGCAACAACCAGATTGTTAGTTACTTATTGGCATTGTTTATCGGCGTGTTTTTCCAAATCATTTTTGGGATGTTGGGGCAAGGACTCCCTGGTGTTCCGGGCGAAGTGCTCGACTACCTCAGTACTTCTTCGCACTTCGAGTCGATGACCAGAGGTGTTTTGGATACGCGCGATCTGGTTTTCTTTTTGGGAATCAGTTTTTTGATGCTTGTTTTCTCAGAAACCATGCTTATTCGTAAACGTTATGCTTAACCAAATCAAGAAATAATATCATGAAGAAAAAAACATACCTCTCCTCCGTATTGTTGTTGATTGCCATTTTTGCTGTGGTCGCTGTCGTGTCGCAGCAGTTCTTTCTAAGGTTCGATTTTACCGAAGGAGGGCAATATTCACTTAGCAATGCATCTAAAGATATCCTGTCGGATTTACAAACCCCTGTAACTGTTACCGCTTATTTCACTTCTGATTTACCACCAGATCTGGCCAAAGTAAAGCGCAATTTTCGCGATATGCTAACCGAATACAACAGCCTGTCGCATGGCAATGTGGTTTTTAAGTTTGTTAATCCTAATGGCGACCAGACTTTAGAAAACGAAGCGGTTAGTGCCGGAGTGCGGCCAGTGCTTTTTAAAGCGCGCGACAAAGATGAGATGAAACAGCAAAAAGTGTACATGGGTGCCGTAATTTCACTCAACAACAAAACAGAAGTTATTCCATTTGTCAACCCTGAAGGGAGTATAGAATACGACCTGACCACAGCCATAAAAAAGCTGAGTGTTGAAAACAAACCACTTATAGGTTTTGTGCAAGGACAAGGAGAGCCTCCATTGCAGGCTTATCAGCAGGTGCTGGCCGAACTGGATGTGCTTTATCAGGTTAGCCCTGTAACCTTGAGTGATACTGTCGCCAACATTAACAAGTATAGAACGCTGGTTATTAGTTCGCCAGCCGACACATTTAATGTAGAGGCCTTGCGGGTTTTAAACAAATACCTTGACAATGGCGGAAATATTTTTATTGCCTTCAATACGGTAACTGGCAATTTACAAACCCTCAGCGGTGAAAAAGTTAAAACCAACCTGGCCGACTGGCTTGCCCAAAAAGGCATACAAGTTGAAAACAGCCTGGTACTCGACGCCAATTGTGGTAACGTAAATGTGAGTCAAAATATGGGCGGTTTTAACATGACCACGCCCGTAAAATTCCCTTATTTGCCTTTGGTTTCCAACTTTGCCGATTTGGCCATCACCAAAGGGCTTGAGCAAGTGATGCTAGGCTTTCCCAGTCCGATTAGCTTTGCGGGCGATACCGCAATAAAGTTCACGCCGCTGGCGCAAACATCTGAAAACTCAGGTTTGCAGTCGCTTCCGATGATGATAAATGTGCAGAAAAACTGGACTCAAAATGATTTTCAGTCTGGATCGCAGGTAGTGGCAGCGTTATTTGAAGGATATTTTGGTAGCCGTCCGGGTAAAATTGTGGTGGTAACGAGTGGTGATTTGGCTGTAAATGGTACCGGACAGCGTCCCCGTCAGCTGCAACCCGACAACGTTAGCCTGATGGTAAATGCCATTGATTGGATGAGTGATGCTACCGGACTTATCGACCTGCGCACAAAAGTGATTACCGCTCGTCCGCTTGATCAACTAACAGACACAAAAAAAACCATTTTTAAATGGGGGAATTTTATTCTGCCGATGGCGCTTGTAATTCTTTATGGCGTGTTGAGGTGGCAGTGGAGAAGAAAACAAAGAACCAAACGAATGGAGGAAGGCTATGTTAAGTAAAAATAGAAATCTACTGTTATTTATTATTTTGATCGTTGTAGTTGGGCTGTATTTTTGGAGTAGCTGGCAGTCCAAAAATGAAAGCAATTATAAAACCGTGCTGTTTGAGTTTGATACCGCTACGATAGACCAAATACAGGTGACACCTCCTGGTGGACAGGCCGGATTTTTGGTGGTCAGATCGAAGGATGGATGGCAAATCCAAGCTGATGGTAAAACCTATACAGCAGATGGTCAAATTGTTAAACGCAA
Organism: uncultured Lentimicrobiaceae bacterium; assembly: GCA_964459525.1. Classification (GTDB taxonomy): domain Bacteria; phylum Bacteroidota; class Bacteroidia; order Bacteroidales; family F082; genus UBA6244. Next base: position 2,088 of record CAYWNI010000252.1, read on the forward strand.
TTTAGACATTCTCAATGGCATTAAGGTAAAGCGGGTTGCCTCACGAAATCCGGATGATCACGATAGGTTTTCGGTAACACCAGAAAAGCATACGCGTGTTGACCTTAAAGCCGGAGGCGCCACGAAAGGAACACTACTTTTGGGTAAATTTGATTATTTCCAGCCCCAGAACACCCAACCCGATGCCTATGGGAGGCAGCCGCAAGGCGAGATGGTATTTTATGCCGCACTGCCTAACGACCCAACGGTTTATGTTGTTGACGGGCAGCTTGGTTTTAGTGTTGGCAAAGACGTGAATTCTTTCAGAAACAATACAATTACCAATCTCGATAAATCGAAAATACGTAGTGTTCAAGTATCTGGTGCCGCTGTAGGCGAGCAAAACCTTGTTTTTAAAAATGGTGTTTGGGCACTTAACGGGCAACCTGCCGATTCGGCAAAGGTAGCCCAGTACCTGTCGAAAATTGCACGCCAAAACGGATCTGTTTTCGACGAAAATGAGCCGATTACAAACTATCCTGTCGATAAAAGCATTGTGATTTCGGGAGAAGGATTTGCGGATGTTTTTATCAATGCCCACAGGAAAGATTCAACGACTTTGCTGCTCAATTCCTCGCAAAACCCAGAAGCTTTTTTTACTGATGCAGAGGCGAAGATTTTCGACAGGTTTGATTTGAAAGCGTCGCTATTTGTTGAAAGTGAAAAGAAATAATGGCAAGAAGTAAGATGGAATTGGCTCATTGTAGATGCTGTAATATCTTATTTTTCAAGGCTCTTCATTCTGGATTTAAGGTAGCTTATATGCGTTTTAAATTAAGCTCAGAATCTTTTGATAGCTATTTTTATCTTAAATTCGCCCCTTTATTTATAACCTTAACAAAATGACAGAAGTAATACGACAGTCCTTAAGGGACTCAAAAACGGCTCGGTGGACGGCATTAGCCATTGTTTCGTTTACTATGCTCACAGGGTATTTTTTAACCGATGTGATGTCACCTTTAAAGCCCATGCTCGAAAGTCAAAAAGGGTGGGATAGTGCAGAATATGGTTTTTTTACCAGTGCTTATGGCTGGTTTAATGTATTTCTGCTCATGCTTATTTTTGGAGGAATACTCCTCGATAAAATGGGGGTGCGTTTTACAGGAATGGGTGCTGCCATTGTTATGGTGGTGGGTACGGGGATAAAATACTGGGCCATTAGCACTACTTTCAGCGAAGGAGCTCAAATTTTTGGCATAGATGCTCAGGTGGCTTGGGCAGCTTTTGGATTTGCCCTGTTTGGCGTTGGAGTTGAAATAGCGGGTATAACCGTTTCGAAAATTATAGTTAAGTGGTTTAAAGGGAAGGAGATGGCCTTGGCCATGGGGCTCGAAATGGCTACTGCTAGGATGGGAACATTGTTGGCTATGGCAATTTCATATCCCCTTGCGCAATATTTCCAAGATGTTTCTGCTCCTATATTATTGTGTTTGATTCTGTTGGTCATCGGACTTTTGGCTTTCTTTATCTATACCATGATGGATCGGAAACTTGAAGCTTCAGAAGGTGAAGACGCCGAGGAAGAAGAACCGTTTAAACTAAGCGACATCGGTGTTATTATCAAAAATAGAGGGTTTTGGTATATTGCCATTTTATGTGTCCTCTTTTACTCATCGGTATTCCCATTTATAAAATATGCTGCCGACCTCATGGTAAATAAATACCATGTGCATCCTGACTATGCAGGATTGATTCCTAGCTTGTTACCTTTGGGTACTTTGTTTTTAACACCTTTCTTTGGTAACCTTTACGACAGAAAAGGTAAGGGAGCTACCATTATGATTATTGGTGCTGCTTTGTTAATTTTTGTTCATGTAATGTTTGCTATTCCTGGTTTAAATTCGTGGTTGTTGGCCATTGCTTTGGTGGTTATTTTAGGAATTGGTTTTTCTTTAGTTCCTTCTGCCATGTGGCCATCCGTACCTAAAATTATCCCTGAAAAACAATTGGGTACTGCTTATGCGCTTATATTCTATATTCAAAATTGGGGACTTATGGGAGTTCCTTTGCTTATTGGAATTGTACTTAACTCAACAAACCCAACGGTATATCCCGCAAAAGAGATGGTGAAAACATCACTTGAGCAAACCTATACCAAGACATTTGCTCAAATGAACTACAAAGTGAGCGAAAAAGAACTTAAAGAGTTGGTTGACCGATCAGCTGAAACGGTAATTAATAAAATCTCTGCCGGCGAAGCATATGAACCTACAGAAAATCTAAATGTAGAAGAGGTTGGAAGTAAATTACTCTCTAATAATTTGGAGTTGCTTAGTCAAACTGTAATGGATGGCAATGAAGATGAGGTAATGAAGCAAATAGAAAATACTGCCGTAAAACAAACATTTGATGGTGTGAATGACCTAAAAGTAGGGTTAACTTATAACTATACCGTGCCTATGTTGATATTTGCCATGTTTGGTGTCTTGGCTATGGTATTCGCATTTATGTTGAAAGCAGAAGATAAGAGAAAAGGATACGGTCTTGAACTACCCAATATCCAGAAATAATAACGATTAAATTTTAGAATTATGGCAAAAGATATTTTAACACTGAAACCGGAGAATGTTTGGAAGCATTTTTATGCCCTTACACAAATTCCCCGCCCCTCAAAAAAAGAAGAACAAGTTAGGGCTTACCTGAAAAAATTTGGCGAAGACCTGAAGCTTGAAACCATTGTTGATGAAATTGGTAATGTGATCATCAAAAAACCTGCTACTCCTGGCATGGAAGACCGTAAAGGTATTATCCTGCAAGGACATATGGACATGGTGCCACAGAAAAATGCTGATACTGCCCACGATTTTGAGAAAGACCCCATCGATGCCTACATTGATGGCGATTGGGTAACTGCTAAAGGCACTACCCTTGGTGCTGATAATGGTATGGGTGTAGCCGCAGCTATGGCCGTTCTTGAATCTACAGAACTGGTTCATGGCCCTGTTGAGGCTTTAATTACCATGGATGAAGAAACCGGTATGACGGGTGCCGAAAACCTGAAA